>JBJOOG010000087.1:0-12665 GCA_046051465.1 Bacteroidota bacterium
GCCTCGGCTGTATTGCGTTGCGACGACTGCGTGAAATACCATTTAGAAACTGCCTACAAAGCAGGCGTAAGCAAAGACGAAGTGATGGAAGCCCTTGGTATTGCTACTTTAGTTGGTGGAACGATTGTGGTTCCTCATTTGCGCCGGGCCTATGAATTTTGGGAAGCCTTAGAGAATTGATTGTATTTACTGGCTAATTTTAAATTAAATTTGGGCCGTTCCCAATTTTCAATTCATCAAAAATTATAATTTAATGAAACTCAGAGCAGAAAATCTAATCAAAACCTACAAAGGTCGAAGCGTAGTAAAAGGCATTTCGGTTGAAGTAAACCAAGGCGAAATTGTGGGTTTATTGGGGCCCAACGGCGCCGGAAAAACCACTTCTTTTTATATGATTGTGGGCTTGGTGAAACCCAATTCGGGCAACATTTACCTCGATGATTTGGATATAACGAATTACCCCATGTACAAACGAGCACAAGCTGGCATTGGTTATTTAGCCCAAGAGGCCTCGGTGTTTCGTAAATTAAGTATAGAAGATAATATTTTGAGTGTATTGCAACTCACCAACTTATCCAAAGAGGCGCAAATTGCCAAAATGGAATCCTTGATTGATGAATTTAGTTTGCAACACATCCGCACCAACCGTGGCGATTTACTTTCTGGAGGCGAACGCCGACGAACCGAAATAGCCCGTGCCTTGGCTACTGATCCCAAATTTATTTTGTTGGACGAACCCTTTGCTGGAGTAGATCCCGTAGCCGTAGAAGATATTCAACGCATTGTGGCCCAGCTCAAAAACAAAAACATCGGTATCTTAATTACCGACCACAACGTACAAGAAACCTTGGCCATTACCGACAAAACCTATTTGATGTTTGAAGGCGGGATTTTAAAAGCGGGCGTGCCCGAAGAATTGGTAGAAGACGAAATGGTACGTCGCGTGTATTTGGGACAAAACTTTGAGTTACGCAAAAAGAAATTGGAATTCTAAGTTCATGAGCAAACCCTACAACGACTGGCAAGACAACAACGACTACTGGATTTGGGGTATTTTTTACTACAACAAAGAAGATAAACGCTTGTTTCCACCCAAACGCAATCCCTGGATGGGCTTCACGACCAATTTTGCCAATCCAAAATCGGTACTCGCGCTCGTTCTGTTTTTAGCATTTATTTTGTTTATTATCGCAATGATCGATAAAAAATCCCTCTAAAGTTTCGGCTTTGTGAACCAAAGGTTGTTCACTACTGATGCAAGTACATAGCTGATAATGATAACCGGCACCGCGGTAATTTTCAGTAATCCCAAAAGTACCACCGAATACACTACAAACACCATCTGCAACTTATAGGATTTCCAATTTGAGCCTTTTATTTTTAAAGAAAATAAGGGAATTTCTGCGTTGAGCATATACACGCTTATTAATGTAATAAGCAGTAAAACGGCATGATTAAGCAACAATTCAAATACAAGAAAGGAACTTGAATGTATCGCCACCAAAGGTAAACTTAAGATAAACAAGGCATTGGCTGGTGTGGGTAAACCAATAAACGAATCGGTTTGGCGTGTATCCAGATTAAATTTAGCCAAACGGTAACAAGAGGCCAATGTGATTAAAAAACCCATATACGGCATGAATTGTGCAAAAAGCGTAGTCGAGTTACCCGCCGATTCAACTAATAAGGAGTGCATAACCAAACCAGGAACTACTCCGCTGGTAACCATGTCAGCCAACGAATCCAACTGCAAACCCAGCGGGCTACTTACTTGAAATAGACGGGCAAAAAAACCATCAAAAAAATCAAAAAAAATCCCCAAACAAACACAGGCAAAAGCAGCCGTAAAATCAGATTGCATTACAAACAAAATTGCTACACAACCACTAAATAAATTGAGTAAGGTGAGCAAATTGGGCACTTGTTTTTTGAGGTTCATGAGCTGGTATTGGATGCGCAAATTTAACACAATAACTTAAAGGACTTGACGTTTTTTATTCAAGAATTTTATTTGATATTTGTAAAAAAACAAAATACCTTGAACATCTACCGGTTTTTACCTCTTTTGCTGCTTTGTATTTCGGTACAAGGCCAAACCGTTCGAAAATACTCCAACGAATTTTTGAATATTGGAGTGGATGCAGCCGCTTTGGGCATGTCAAATGCTGTAACGGCGCAAACTGCCGATGTAAATGCAGTGTATTGGAACCCAGCTGGTTTACTTCAAATTAAGGATACACAAGTGGGCCTGATGCACGCGAGCTATTTTGCAAACATTGCCCAATACGATTATGCCGCTTTTGCGAGTCCCATTGACAAGCAAAGTGCATGGGGATTTTCGGCCATTCGATTTGGCGTGGATGACATTCTAAACACAACTCAATTAATTGACAATCAAGGCAATATTGATTACAATCGCGTCAGTAAATTTTCTACCGCCGATTACGCCTTTACCTTTTCGTATGCTCGTCAATCAAAATTAAACAACTTTCGATACGGAGCCAATGCCAAAGTAATTCGGAGGGTAATTGGTGAATTTGCCAATTCTTGGGGATTTGGTTTTGATATTGGGATGCAATACACCCATAAAAAATGGGAATTTGGCTTGATGCTCCGCGACCTTACAACTACGTATAATATCTGGACCATTGATGAGCAAGCGTATGCAGCTGTTCAAAATTCTATTCCTGGTCAAAACCAAGAATTACCAGAAAGCAGCGAGATTACTTTACCCAAAGCACAATTGGGTTTGGCGCGAAAATTTAAATACAGAAATGACTATACGCTACTTGCTGCAACTAATCTTAACATGGAATTCACCAAAACCAATGATTTGGTATCAACCGATAAATTAAGTATCGCGCCCGCTTTGGGCTGTGAATTTGGGTATACCGATGTGGTTTTTGTACGTACTGGCTTTGGTAATTTTCAGCGTGCTACACAAGTGGACAACAGCACATCATTGAGTTTTCAACCCAATATTGGTTTGGGATTTAAATACAAAGGGGTGCAAATAGATTATGCCCTTACCGATATTGGCAACCAAAGTACAGCCTTGTACTCGAATATTTTTTCGGTTAAAGTTGATTTGAGTAGTTTCCGTTAACATGAAAAAAACGGCACAACAACCCTATGTGTTAGCTACTGTTAGCGGTTTGTTATTGTCGGCGGCATGGCCAACCTACGGATTTCCATTGCTGTTGTTTATTTCATTTGTTCCTTTATTAATTGCCGAAAAAAAACTCCGCGAATCAAAAGCAAGTACTTTCAAAGTGGGTACAGTTGCTTACCTCAGTTTTGTAATTTGGAATTTACTCACTACTTGGTGGTTGTATTATGCCTCAGGATTTGGCATGTGGTTTGCCGTTTTAGTCAATGCCTTACTGATGAGTTTGGTTTTTTTGCTTTACCATTGGGCAGCCAAACGCATTTCAAAATTCTATAGTTTAGTTTTGTTTATTTGTATATGGCTGGCCTTTGAAAAATTTCATTTGGAATGGGAATTTTCTTGGCCTTGGCTCAATTTAGGACATGCCTTTGCCACCTATCCCAAGTGGATTCAATGGTATGCGTATACCGGTTCTTTTGGCGGTAGCTTGTGGGTGTTGGCTTGTAACGCAGTGGTATTTTACCAGTTAAGCAAATCTCAATTGGCAGCAAAAAAATCAATTTTTCTGTATTTAACCCTCGGTATTGCACTACCCGTCGCAGTCTCGTTGGGTATTTATTACACGTACAATGCTGAGGGCGAAACCAAAGAAGTAGTTCTGTTGCAACCCAACGTTGATCCCTACACCGAAAAATATTCAACAACCAATTACAACACTACACAAGAATTGTTGGCATTGGCAAAACCCGTTTGTACACCCGTAACCGATTATGTTATAGCTCCCGAAACTGTTTTGGCCGAAATGATTCCCTATGAGCAATTTTCTCAATCGACTTGCCCAATGCTCATGCGCCAATTCATCCAAGACCATCAAGGCATTCAATTGCTTTGGGGGATTGACACCTTTACTTTTATAACCAATCCCGCTGATGTTAAACCGGCGTCAAATGCATTTAGACCAGGCATTTGGATTGATTTTTACAATGCGGCCTTATTTATGAATGCATCGCCAACAGTTCAAAAATACTATAAATCAAAATTAGTAGTAGGCATAGAAAATTTACCCTATAAACCCATATTGGAACCGCTTTTGGGAAATATCATGCTCGATTTGGGCGGCACTATTTCGACCAAAACAACTCAACCAAATCGGGCCGTTTTTAGCAGTACCGATGGAACAAAAGTGGGCCCAATTATTTGTTATGAATCAGTTTATGGAAATTACGTAAATGAATATGTTACAAACGGAGCCCAATTTTTAGCCATTATTACCAATGATGCTTGGTGGAACGAGACACAAGGGCACAAACAGCACTTGAGTTTTGCCCGTTTGCGCGCAATTGAA
Organism: Bacteroidota bacterium; assembly: GCA_046051465.1. GTDB lineage: Bacteria > Bacteroidota > Bacteroidia > Flavobacteriales > Flavobacteriaceae > Flavobacterium. The sequence continues at coordinate 4,455 of JBJOOG010000087.1, forward strand.
ACACGAAGAGATATAGCGCGAAGTGCCAATACAGGTATTTCGGCTTTTGTAAACCAAAAAGGAGACATTACCCAACAAAGTCTATATGGTGAAAAAATTGCCCTAAAAGGAACAGTTCAACTCAACAAAAAGCTTAGCTTTTATGTGCAACATGGTGATTACATTGCCAAGTTTGCTATTGGTGTTGGCTTGATTTTATTGACATTTACAGCAATAAACCCACTTCGAAAATTGCTGTTGTAACTTATTGTCCTCTGTAAAACAAAATGGTGCTCAGGGTTTTGATGCAGATGTTGATATCCAAAAATATACTGCGGTGTTTGATGTAGTACAAATCGTATTGCAGCTTGATTAAACTGTCATTTAGCGATTCTCCGTAGGCATAATTTACTTGTGCCCAACCCGTAAGGCCTGGCTTAATAATGTGTCTTGTTTCATAAAACGGCATGGTTTCGGCAATTTCATTTACAAATACTGGGCGTTCTGGACGAGGACCAATTACCGACATTTCTCCTTTGATGATATTATAAAATTGGGGGAATTCATCTAAGCGGGCTTTGCGCATGAATTTTCCAAAAGGGGTAACACGGCTGTCATTAAGGGTTGTAAAAACTGCTCCATTGGCCTCGGCATTTTTAACCATGGTTCGAAATTTAATGATTTTAAATACCCGCCCATTTTTACCCACACGGTCTTGCGTATAAAATAATTTCCCTCTATTAGCACACAGATTACCGATACTAATAAACGGCAACAACAGGGCACCTAAAATCAAACCTATACTACCCACTAAAACATCAATACTGCGAATAGCAATTAAATACAAGTGATTTTGATTGCTGCGGCTAAACGGAAAATAACGATAAAAATCGCGCGCCACATACTGAACCGGAATGCGTTGGGTGAGCGTTTCATATACTTGTGTATACTCTTTGATCATAAAGCCGTTTTCAAGTAAATGAATTAATTGATTGTACAATTGGGCGGTAATTCCTTCCGTGTTTTGTGAGGCTACTACCACTTCGGAAACGGCATTTTTGGAGACAAAATTTTCCAATTCGTGGCTGTCAATTTGCATTAAATTTCCAAGAGTGCTTATATCAGAAGCTCCAGCAGTGTCTGAATTAATATAGCCCACCACTTTGTAATGCGGATCAGCATTTTCTAATCCCAACACCAACTCTTTCAATTGGTCTTTATCGCAAATGAGGATAACTTTTTTCGTGAACCGATTGGACGCAAAAAAGGCAACATATATCAAGCGCCAAACGAAAAGCGCCGAGAAAATAGCCAAATAGAAAAACAGAATTTGCAAACGATTGGAAGGCAAGACTGGAGTGAAAATCGGCGTCAACAAATAAACCAATACCGTGGTAGACGCCGTGAGTACAATACTTTTAATCACTTGCACCTGGTTGCTCGCTACTTGAAGATTGTACATTTCAAAAACGGTTCCAAAAATGGTCAAGTAAATGGCCAACACAAAAGTCCAGTAAAAATTAGAAGTCGAAAACTGGAAATAGGTAAAACTAAACACAATCCCCACAACATACAAGGCCACTAATACGGATAGCACATCAACAATTCGAAGCAAAATTTTACGCTCCGAAATTTCGAAATGAACTCTGTTTTTAGTAGGCATAGTTAATTTTTTTCAAAAATAAGCAATCTAGTTATTGATTTACAACTCGTTACAATTATTTAATAGTATCCTTTGGATGAGGCACATGAACAATCAGCAGTGCCAATGCATACACAAAAGCAGGTGCTGCCAACCGCATAGCCGCATGGTTTATGGTCAACAACCAAAACAACACAAAGGAAACGATGTAAATGTTATATCTGTTTTTGATATACATAAAAAAAGGAGTAACAAGTAATAATAGTAAGGCAATAATTCCCAAAGCACCATGCTCCCCAAGCGTGCGGGTCATTTCGTTGTGTGTAAGCGCTAAAATACCTGTTTTCTTTTGGCGATCTTCGGCTGTTTTGCCTACGCCAACTCCAAAAACTGGATGTGTCATAAAAGCAATTAATTCATCTTTTGCTAATACTTCTCTTCCTGTAAAATTATCTTGTTTTACACGTCCATTAATATCCTGATTGGCATATCGTTTATTGATTAATCCATTGGTTTGGGTTGATGAAAATACCCAAACACCAATCATTCCCACAACCAATGCTAGCAGTATGTAATGCATTTTTATACGCGCTTTACCCGTTACTTTATAGTAGGTGATTAATGTCAATACAAACAACATAATTAAACTGGTGAGTATGCCACCGCGCGAAAACGTTATGATTCCGCGATAACTTAGCGCAACGGCAATTAGTGCATTTGTAACAAATAAAAACGGGTTGGGAGAAAAAAAGATCAATCGGGAAAAAAACACAAACATGCCTAAACCGAGTACCGTTGCCACCTGATTGGGGCCAAAACCTCCTGAAGTTGCAAAGTTTGAACCTGTTCCTGTGAGTACATCTTTTAGTTCGGGTGTGTATAAAAACAAATACACAGCGCACGAAATGATGGGCAATCCAATTAGGAGTAATATTTCGTTTAGCTGCTTGAACGTTACAAATCGATTGTAACAATACAAGGCACACAATCCCAAACAAAAGGGTCCTGATATATTAAATGAAATTGCATTTTTAATGCTTTCAATTCCTTCAAGCGTATAATACCCAATCACCAAGCCAGGTAGCAACAATACCATATACAACCAATAGGGAATGGCTTGTTTAGAAATCCCACCAAAATAAACACCTATGAGCATGAACCCAATTACCGCGTACTTTGAAAACTCGTAAATGGGATTTCCGTTTGTCATTCGAAGCACAACTTCAGAGCCCACAATATAGGCTGCAGCATAGAGTACTTCATTGTTTTTATTTTGGGCATTGATCACAAAATAGAGTCCTCCAATTAATATGGAGTATCCATAGAATTTTGGAAAAAAAGGCACATAATACAAACCTAATCCAATACACAGATGCAGAACAATTAGAAATAGATAGCGTTTGTCTTGGTTTAGCATTTATATGGATTGAGTCCAATGAAGAAAGTGATTCATAACCCCCTCTTCGGTATAAAACTGATTAATTTTTGCTTGTAAAGCCTGCCCAAATTTAAGTCTTAGATTTGGATTCTCGATGAGTTCAACCAAAGATTTATAAAACGCAGTTGCATCATCAACCTCAGCAATAATCCCATCTACTTGATCGTAAACTACACTTGGCACCTCGCCTACTCGCGTTACCAAAACAGGTAAAGCGTACAGTCCGTATTCCAAAACAGCCAACGGAAGTCCTTCGGAGTTTGACGTTAACACCCCAATAGTTGCTTGCTGTAATATGGCTGCTGTATCAGCACGACTTCCGTACACGAAAACATGCTGTTCAAGGGCGTTATCTGTAATTGTTTGTTTGATTTGAGCTGAATAGGCATCGTTAAAATCTTGTCCTACCAAATGGAAGGTCCAATCGGGATGGGAACCTTTTAGCATCGAAGCAACGTTAAGTAAAAGCGCATGGTTTTTTTGGGGCCGTAAATTGGCCAAACAGAGTATTCGTTTTGCAGCTGTTCCAGCCAATGGGGAAATTAACTCGGTTTGGGTATCGGCGGTAACAAAATTGGGCAAATAGATCACCTTGTTACAAGCTAATTTATCCTGCGACCATTTTTTAAGTACCTCATTTACAGAAACTATACCAGAAAAAAAATGCGAACACAACCAAAGCAATTGCGGACGCCGCTGCGGTAAAAATTCACTCAATCCATAATGATCGTGCCAAATAACTTTAAGTTTTGGCAAGAGCAATTGGAGTAAAAAAGCAGTAAAAAACGATGTGGCATGCGCCTGCACATGTGAAATTTGATGTTGCTTGCAATAGCTTCTCAAGCGAAACAAAGCCAGCAAATCAATGGCAGATTTCTTGTCCAAAAATAGATAGTCAACTTGATCATGCAATTGATTGCGTAACAAGCCTTCCTTTCGGGTACAAACCAAACCAGAGAAAGCAACTCGAGCGGCCAAACCGTTGGCATAATGTACCGCCATGCGTTCGGCGCCACCTGCTTCTAATGAATCGATAAGTTGTACAATTCTCATGGGCGTAGCAATTTTGAAATTTCTACTTCAAATTGATCCAAGGTATAGTGTCGTGACCAGTTCATTGCGGCTGCTGCTTTGGATTCATAATCAGCTGGCTGTTGCAACAAATCAAATAGCTGTTGGGCATCTTGCATTAAATCCATTGACAACAAAAGTCCGCGTGTTTGCTCGTTCAGCATAAATGGCACGCAAGAAACAGGCGTTACCAAGGGAACACAGCCCCAAAACATGGCCTCGGCAACGGCTTTGGGCCAACCTTCGCTTTGTGAAGGTAATAGCAAAAAATGACTCGATTTATAAGCTTGTTGCACTATATCGGCATCTTGATTCCCGAAAAATTGCACACGTTCGCAAAGGGAATGCTCAATACAATAGGCCTCTAATTTGGTCCGTTGATCGCCATCACCATATAATTTAAGCTGTATAGAAACGCCCATTTTTGATACTGCTTCAACCAATTGAATGGCGTAGAACGGATTTTTCCCAGCTGTTAAACTGCCCACAAACAAACATTGAATGGGTGAGTCTAGCACCCGTGGAGGAGTGTTTATTTTATCGGATTCACAGTAGCTAGCCGTGAAAAAAGATATACAATTGCGGCTCATGTAGGGCCATTCGCCATAAACCAACACGGTCATGTTGCGCGTTAAAAAGGTATTTTGCAAAATCCAGCGTTGCAAGTTATAACTCCACGGCTGCTTGGAATGGGGATCCCAATTGCCCGCATACTTCGCGGTTTTATTTTTTTTGGGGAAGAAAATCTGCACTACACAACCCAACAAACCCATATTTCCGGGGCAACGCAGGTGAATGTGATCGGCATTTCGCATGGCTTGTATAATACGAAGTAGACAAACCGGAATGACTAATAGGGATTTTAAAAGTGCTTGTATTCCCTGCAATGAAAAAGCGGGGACTTGCAAAAAGTGGAGGTTCGTTGAGCTATAGGCTTGGTCTATTGCGCTTGATTGTGAAGTGGTACATGGCGCAACCAAAATCACCTCGTGGGCTTGCTTGGTCCACAAATTGATTTCTTTCACATAGGGCGCATAGGCCCATATCTGATGTTGAAACCGTTTGTGAACTACCTGAGTTATGATTGCTAACTTCATGAACGAACTACTTGGAATTGGATGGTTTGGGAGAACTGAAAAGCAAACTCCACCACCCGATGGTTCTTCCCCAAGCTTCTAACCAAGCTTCTTTTTTATGTGCCGTGGTAAAGGTATTGCTAAATCGGATGAGTGTCAATAAAAAACAAATTGAATTCCATTTCAAACGGTCATTCCACCTTGGATCGGGCCATTTTATTCGCCAGACATACCAGCCGTTTCGCACCACCATTTTACCGTAGGCATAGGCATTTGGGCGACCAGAATAGTCATGATAATGGGCCAATTGGGCGCGTGTATTGATAAATAATGGCCCTGTTTTGGATACGCGCAACGAAAAATCGGCGTCTTCATACAGGCCATATCCTTCAAAATAGGTTGAAAATTGAAAGCGATCAAAAACCGATTTTTTATAAGAAGCTACGCCACCCATGAGTTGCTCCACCGCATAGGTTTTTCCCGAAGGTGGAAGAAATGCAATGCTGCGCCCGTGCGAAAATCGGGGTAAAAAACCAGGAGGTACATTGGCATCCAAGCCCAACCTTTTGCGCAGCACAAAGCGACTGCCGTCTTGTTTTTTGTATCCGTCAAAATAAAACTCGTGTATAGTGGGCTGATATTGAGCAGAAACTGCTTCCCACTGGCTTTCGTTCGAAATGAATCCGCCAACGCCCAGAGCCTCAGGATATTCAGTATAGGTTTGTAATAATTGGGCAAAATAATCAGTCGCCAAATAGGTGTCATCATCCAAAAAACACACCACATCGATGTCTTCGGCCACTTTTGAAAGTCCAAAATTACGTTGTTTGGTGAGTCCACGTTGGCTAGAATCAACCAAAAAGTACTGCAAATTGGGAATGGTTTTGGACGATAATAGATCAGCTGTTTCTGCATTAGTTGAGCCATCCACAACAATAATCTCATGCGGATAACTGCTTTGCAACCCAATAGATTCGAGCAAATAGGCTAAGGGCTGCGCACGCATGTAGGTGCAAATAATGACCGAAAATTTCATGGGAGCTGATCCAATTTAGAAGCCCAATATACGCTTTGTTTCCATTGCTGTTCAAATCGGCGGTAATACCGAATTGGATTTTTGAGCGATTGTTTGGGGTAATATTTGAGCAACAACATCAATTTATAGGTTTTGCGTTGTGGTGCCGTATAGTATTTTTGAATATAAGCCATAACCGTAGGCGCTGGTTTGGGCTGAATAGAATCGCTTTGCCAAGCGAGTTTTTTGGGCAATCGAAATCCGCCCGCTGGGGCTTTGAGGTGCGTAATGGCTGGGGTTGAAAAAAACAACACATCGGTTCCCGAACGACGCAACTGCATTCCAAAATCCAGGTCTTCGCCAAAACCGTGTTCAAAAACCATAGAAAATTGACACTCGTTGAGCGCTGATTTTGAAACCAAGCTACTTCCACCGCCAAAGGCATTCCACTGAATTACCGGGTTCTCCACCGATTTTTGAGTTGGACTTAAACAGGCAAACGAAACCGCTTGGGCTTTGTTTTGGTATATTTTAGAGGCACTCTCTGCTAAAAATGTAGGTGCAATGCGAATGTCGTCATCGGCAAAAAACACCCAATCGCCGGTAACTTGAGCTAAGCCCAGATTTCGGGCATGGCAAACGCCCAGTTGATGAATAAACAAATGCTTGAGCTGAAATTTCCAATCGTGGAGAAGCAACGCTGTTAGTTGTGATTCGCTGTTTTGATCGGGCTGTTGTTCGATGATAATTACCTCTTTGGGCAAAAGCGTTTGTGCTTGTAAATCGGCAAGAAAATCAGCCAAATACTGCGGCCGATTGAGCGTAGGAATGAGCACCGATATGGCCAATTGAGCTGCATTATTGTGAGGATGTGCTGGTATTGAAAGCGCAATGGGTTTCAATCTGGCTACAAACCAGGTACGCAACAAAGGCAGTACATTAAATTGGCTTTGGTACCGGAGTTGCTGCCAAAACAGTATCCATACCCAAAGGCTTTTGTAGTGTTGCTTCACAAAACGATACAATTCGATTTGTGTTGCACTAGTATAATTCTTGTTCAAAGAAGCGTGCAACAAAGCCGGTTCACTGTAACAAAATAAGCCCGCTGATTGTGCACGCTTACCCAAGGAATGCAAGGTATATGCAAAAGAATCATTTGGATTTATGTGTGGAGCCAATTGCATCCATAAACTAGCATGCATCGCACCCACATAGCTGCTCAACATCCAGGTGGCATAGCGCGTGTTTTTGTGAACGGAGACAAAAATTGATTCTTCAATCCATTCTATATTTGGCCCAAAATAGCTGCCGTAGCTGGGTTGAAACGAAATGATTTCCTGAGGCAACTGCAGTAAATTAGATACGGACGAAAGTTCTAATTCATTAGACACTTCCTCATTGCACCAAACCAACACCGCATCGGGAAACTGCAATGTCAATGCAGTAATTACAGCGCAAATGGGTGCAGATGAATCAAAACCCTCCAACGGAGTATCGTTGTATAAAGCACGCAGCACGCGTTGGTAATTGTGGTATACAACGATCACGATTTGGCCAGTAAGGTTGAATAAAAATCGGCGGTTTGTTGAGCTAATTTTGCGCTGTCAAACTGCTGTTCTACTTGAACTTTGGCTTGATGTCCCAACTCCAAACAACGACTTGGATTGGTTAACAACTCGCCAATACATGCGGCAAAGGCACTGTGGTTTATTGGATTCAACAACAATCCACTTTGCTCATGCATAATTAACTCTGCCGACCAACCCAAATTGCTGGTGAGTACGGCTTTTTGCATGGCCATGGCTTCTAAGGTAACCATGCCTTGGGTTTCAGCTAAACTCGGCAAGACACACAGTTGGGCGTTGCAAATGAGCGACTGTACTTGGTCATACGGCACCTTTCCTTTGTAGATTATGTGCGGCTGGAGTGCTTCTGGAATACGTTTACTTAATTCGGCCCAAGTTGAATCGGAACCGGATTGTGTGTCATT
>JBJOOG010000088.1:0-9698 GCA_046051465.1 Bacteroidota bacterium
AATCATGGAATGATTTTATGCTTACTAAAGGAACTTATTCACTACAACAACCAACCATCCGTCCACTTTTTGATACCAAACAATTTCAAGATTGTTTATTGTCTCTAGCTGGAAATACTACTTCATACTACAATTACCTTCAAGCTTCTGCATCTGCCATTGCAGCAGGTTCATCATGGAATACTGTTTTGCATGATGGAGTATATGTAGGTGCTTCAGCAGGATTAACTGCTGGAGCTGTAAATTATGCAGCAGCAGCATCAGCTGTAGTTGGTGCATCAGCAGCCAAAGGGTTTGAATTAATTTTATACACCAAAACAGGTTTAGGAGATGGTCAACAAGCAAACAATCCTTGGTTGCAAGAATTGCCAGATCCAATTACTCGAGTGTCTTGGGACAATTACCTTAGCGTGTCAAGAGCGGATGCTGAAAAATTAGGATTGCAAAACAACAACGTAGCCAACGGTGGACTTAACGGAAGTTATGCCAACATTACCGCAAATGGCGTTACTATATCAAATGTGCCCGTAATCGTTCAACCAGGACAAGCCAATGGAACAGTTGGATTGGCTTTGGGTTACGGTAAAAAAGCTGCTTTGAAAGAAGAAATGCAAGTGGGTGTTAATGCCTATGCTTTGTACCAAAGTTTCAATAATGTACAAGCGGTAAGCATTTCAAAAGCAAACGGCGAGCACGAATTTGCTTGTGTTCAATCACAAAAAACATTAATGGGTAGAGGAGATATTATCAAAGAAACTACCCTTGAAATATTCAATACTAGAGATGCCAAAGAGTGGAACGTAGTTCCGATGGTTTCTTTAGATCACAAAGAAGTTGAAGCGACCAAAGTTGATTTATGGGAATCATTTGATCGATCTGTTGGGCATCACTTTAACTTATCTATCGACTTGAACGCTTGTACAGGTTGTGGCGCTTGTGTTATTGCTTGCCACGCTGAAAATAATGTGCCTGTTGTTGGAAAATCTGAAGTGCGTAGAAGCCGCGATATGCATTGGTTGCGCATCGACAGATATTATTCATCAGAAGACACATTTGCGCAAGACGATGAGAAAAAAGATAGCTTCAAAGGCTTATTTGGTGACAAAGGATCTTTGGGTGGATTTGGTCAGATGGAACAAGCTGCTGACAACCCACAAGTTGCTTTCCAACCCGTAATGTGTCAACATTGTAATCATGCACCATGTGAAACAGTTTGTCCTGTTGCGGCCACTTCACATAGCCGTCAAGGTCAAAATCATATGGCGTATAACCGTTGCGTAGGTACTCGTTACTGCGCCAACAACTGTCCATATAAAGTTCGTCGTTTTAACTGGTTCTTATACAGTCAAAATAGCGAGTTTGATTTCCACATGAATGACGATTTAGGTCGTATGGTCATTAATCCTGATGTGAATGTACGTTCACGTGGAGTTATGGAAAAATGTTCGATGTGTATTCAAATGACCCAAGCTACCATATTAAAAGCCAAAAACGAAGGAAGAGCGATCAAAGATGGTGAATTCCAAACTGCTTGTTCAAAAGCGTGTTCGTCTGGAGCTATGGTATTTGGAGATGTAAATGATAAAGAAAGTAAAGTAGCTGCATTAGCTGCTGAGGACAGAATGTATCATTTATTGGAGCATGTAGGTACTAAGCCAAATGTGTTCTACCACGTAAAAGTTAGAAATTCGTAAATTATTAATAAACAAGATAAAGGATTATGTCGTCTCACTACGAAGCACCCATTAGAAAACCTTTAGTTATAGGTGATAAATCTTATCACGATGTAACCGTTGATGTAGCCGCACCTGTCGAAGGAAAAGCCAATAAACACTGGTGGATAGTATTTTCAATTGCCTTAGCAGCATTCCTTTGGGGACTAAGCTGTATTATATACACCGTTTCAACAGGTATTGGAACTTGGGGTTTAAATAAAACCATTGGCTGGGCTTGGGATATCACCAACTTCGTATGGTGGGTAGGTATCGGTCACGCTGGAACTTTGATTTCGGCCGTATTGTTGCTTTTCCGTCAACGTTGGAGAATGGCCATTAACCGTTCAGCAGAGGCGATGACTATTTTCTCTGTAATTCAAGCGGGTTTATTTCCAATTATTCACATGGGCCGTCCTTGGTTGGCCTATTGGGTACTTCCAATTCCAAACCAATTTGGCTCTTTATGGGTAAACTTTAATTCGCCCTTGTTGTGGGACGTATTTGCAATCTCTACTTACTTGTCTGTGTCGCTTGTATTTTGGTGGACTGGATTATTACCTGATTTTGCAATGCTTAGAGACCGTGCAGTTACACCATTTACCAAAAGAATTTATACCATCTTGAGTTTTGGATGGAGTGGACGCGTAAAAGACTGGCAACGTTTTGAAGAAGTTTCATTGGTATTGGCAGGTTTGGCTACTCCATTGGTACTTTCGGTACACACCATTGTATCCTTTGACTTTGCAACCTCTGTAATTCCAGGATGGCATACCACGATTTTCCCTCCATACTTTGTGGCTGGAGCCGTATTCTCTGGATTTGCGATGGTAAATACCTTATTGATCATCATGCGTAAAGTATCCAATCTAGAGGCTTATATTACCATTCAACACATCGAATTAATGAACATTGTAATTATGATTACAGGTTCTATTGTGGGTGTTGCCTACATCACTGAGTTATTTGTGGCTTGGTATTCAGGTGTAGAATATGAACAATATGCTTTCTTGAATCGTGCAACAGGACCTTACTGGTGGGCATATTGGTCTATGATGACCTGTAATGTTTTCTCACCTCAGTTCATGTGGTTTAAAAAATTACGTACTAGTATTATGTTCTCCTTTATTATTTCAATTGTAGTAAATATTGGAATGTGGTTTGAGCGTTTTGTAATCATTGTAACTTCATTACACCGTGATTACCTTCCATCTTCTTGGACGATGTTCTCCCCAACCTTTGTTGATATTGGAATATTCATTGGTACAATTGGTTTCTTTTTTGTTTTATTCTTGTTGTATGCTCGTTCATTCCCTGTGATTGCTCAAGCTGAAGTGAAAACAATTTTGAAAACATCTGGAGAAAACTATAAAAAACAAAGAGAAGCTAATAAAGATTCACATCATGAGTAATAAAGTAATTTACGCCCTTTACAATGACGATGATGTATTAATGGACGCGGTTAAGAAAACCCGTGCTGCGCATCATCATATCGAAGAAGTATTCACTCCTTTCCCTGTTCACGGATTAGATAAAGCTATGGGAATAGCCCCAACTCGTTTGGCTATCTGTGCATTCATTTACGGCTGTATTGGATTGTCAGTAGCTACAACCATGATGAACTATATTATGATTCAGGATTGGCCACAAGATATTGGTGGTAAACCAAGTTTTGCTTACATCCAAAACATGCCAGCTTTCGTTCCTGTAATGTTTGAAATGACTGTATTTTTTGCTGCTCACTTAATGGTAATCACCTTTTACATGAGAAGCAAATTGTGGCCATTTAAACAAGCTGAAAATCCAGATGTACGTACCACAGACGACCACTTTTTAATGGAAGTGGCTGTACATGACAACGAAACCGAATTGGTGAGTTTTTTCCAAAGTACCGGAGCTGTTGAAGTCAAAGTAATCGAAAAGCATTAATAGTACTATGAAAAGTATATATAAACTATCTCTTTTAGTGTGTTTTGCTGGTGTTGTAACCGCTTGTCACGATAAGTCAAAACCAAATTATCAGTACATGCCAAACATGTATGAGTCTGTTGGATACGAAACGTATGCAGAGTCAAATGCATTTAAAAACGGCAAAGAAGGTCAGTTACCTGTTGAGGGCACTATTAACCGAGGTCAAGAAGTATACGCCTATCCAAACACGACGGAAGGCTATGAGTTATCCAAGACTAATTTTACATCTCCACTTGATTCAGCTCATGTAGATATGGATAAAGCAAAAGAATTATATGAAATTTATTGTGGCATCTGTCATGGTAATGCAGGGGATGGCAAAGGAAAGTTAGTTACGCAAGGCAAATACCTTGGTGTTCCAAGCTACAAAGACCGACCCACAATTACAGTGGGAAGTATTTTTCACGTACAAACGTATGGTTTGAACGCCATGGGTTCTTACGCCAATCAATTGAATGCACATGAGCGATGGTTAGTAGCCAGTTATGTGTTGAAATTAAAAAGTGAATTATAATCAACGAATAACTGATCTGAATAGATATGTATACATTTTCAAGTAAATTAAGAAATTTTTCTTTTGTTCTCATGATACTGGGTATTCTTGGGATAGGATATGGTTTTTTAAGCGCACCAAAAAATATTGAAGAAGTTGAAAAAATACTTGCAGCAGATGCTCACGGTCATCACGAAGCTCCTGCTCATGATGCGGCACCCGCTGCTCATCCAGCTGAATCTCATTCAACCCCAGTTGAAGCTACACTTGTAGCAACTGATTCTACTGCACATGATTCAACGCATGTTGCTGCACCGGCTGTTACACATGCTACACCAGCACATCCTCATGAAGATGCACACGCGGCTCATCAAGAACATCTTACACACGTATTGCACCAATTACAAAACAAACCTTGGTCTGCTGTGTATGTAGCTTGTATCTTCTTTATGTTGATTTCATTGGGTGTTTTAGTGTTTTATGGTATCCAACAAGTTGCTCAAGCAGGTTGGTCTCCAGTTTTATTTAGAGTTATGCAGGGAATCACAGCCTACCTGCCTTGGGGATCGGTATTGTTTTTTATCCTGTTGGTTTTATGTGGTTTGCATTTTAACCATTTATTTGTTTGGTTGGATCCTGAGGTTGTTGCCCATGATAAATTAATTCAAAATAAAGCAGGCTATTTGAATTTCCCATTTTGGATTGCTCGTGCAGCTGTATTTTTAATCGGTTGGAATCTATACCGTTATTATTCTCGTAAAAATTGTTTGGCTCAAGATGAAGCTACAGACAATGCTTTTTACAAGAAAAACTTCAATATATCCGCCATGTTCTTGGTATTCTTCATCGTATCAGAATCAATCATGTCATGGGATTGGATCATGTCATTTGACCCACATTGGTTCAGTACATTATTTGGATGGTACGTATTTGCTAGTTTCTTTGTAAGCGGTATTACCACAATCTGTATGGTAACATTATATCTTAAAGACAGAGGATACTTAGAGCATGTGAATACCAGTCATATCCATGATTTGGCTAAATTCATGTTCGGTATTAGTGTGTTTTGGACTTATTTATGGTTCTCACAGTTCATGCTTATTTGGTATGCTAATATTCCTGAGGAAGTTACCTATTTTGTAACGCGTATTGAACTTTACAATTTGCCTTTCTTCGGAGCGGTTGCTATGAATTTCATTTTCCCTGTTCTTATCTTAATCAATACCGATTTTAAACGCATCACTTGGGTGTTGGTTATGGCCGGAACCGTGATTCTTTTTGGTCACTATGTTGATTTCTTTAATATGATTATGCCGGCTACTGTTGGTGATCAATGGTACATTGGAATTCCTGAAATCGGTTCATTGGCTTTCTTCCTTGGTTTATTCATCTATGTTGTTTTTACCGCATTGACAAAAGCACCTTTGTTCCCAAAACGTAATCCTTTCATTGAAGAAAGTAAACATTTTCATTATTAATATTTAAAGTAAAAAACAGATGACAAGTTTGTTGATAATTATAGTTTTAGTTTTATTGGCTGTTGCTTTATGGCAATTGACGAAGATTTTTGATTTAACCCAAGTGGGTGTAAAGCAAAATTCTCAAATTGCAACTGATAATGATAATAATGTGCAAGGGTACCTGATGTTTGGTTTCTTGGCTTTTATTTATGTGTTTACTATTTATGGTTTACTTAAGTGGGGCGGTTTGGTCTTACATACGCCAGCATCAGCACATGGATCTACTGTAGATAGTTTAATGAACATTACTTGGTTACTTATATTTTTTGTACAAACCATTACCCAAGCATTTTTGCATTATTTTGCCTTCAAATACCGCGGTAAAGAAGGAAACACGGCCTTGTATTTTGCTGATAATAACAAACTTGAATTCATTTGGAGTATTATTCCTGCTATCGTTTTGGCTGGTTTAATTTTATATGGATTGTATGCTTGGACCAACATCATGTTTGTTGATGAAGACGAGGAGGTTATCGAAATTGAATTATATGCTCAACAATTTAATTGGAAAGCAAGATATTCTGGAGAGGACAATGTATTAGGAAAAGCCAATGTCCGTTATATTGATGGAGTAAATGCATTAGGAGTTGATGCAGCGGATCCCAATGCACAAGATGACAAAGTGGTAACCGAACTACATCTTCCTGTTGGTAAAAAGATATTATTCAAAATGCGTTCCCAAGATGTTTTGCACTCTGCCTTTATGCCTCATTTTAGAGCACAAATGAATTGTGTGCCAGGTATGGTAACTCAGTTTGCATTTGAGCCCATCTACACAACTCAGCAAATGAGAGACATGGAATTTATGCAAGAGAAGGTAGCTAACATCAACGCAATTAGAGCAAAGAAAAGTATTGAATTAGTAGCTAAAGGTTTACCTGCTTTAGATCCGTATACCTTTGATTACTTGTTGCTTTGCAATAAAATATGTGGAGCATCACATTACAACATGCAAATGAAAATAGTTGTGGATACGCCCGAAGATTACAAAAAGTGGTTGGCCACACAAAAAACGATTAAAGAAGAATTACTTGCAGCTGCTGCTCCTGCTCCTGAGAGTGCCGACTCAAAAAAAGTAGATAGTTTGGCTGTTAAGCCAACAACTATGGCTGCCCTTGTAAAATAATATTATACACTAATTTAAGAACTATAACCTATGTCAGCAGAAGCTCTAGATCACGCACACGATCACGCACACGATCATGATCATGAACACCACCATAAAGATACATTTGTAACCAAGTACATATTTTCTATAGATCACAAAATGATTGCTAAACAGTATTTAATTACTGGAATCATCATGGGTGTAATTGGTGTAGCAATTTCTATTTTGTTTAGATTGCAATTGGCATGGCCAGAGGAGTCATTTCAAGTATTTAAACTATTTTTAGGTGAGAGCTATGCACCAAATGGTGTTTTATCAAACGATAGATACCTTGCATTAGTGACTATTCATGGTACAATAATGGTATTCTTTGTACTTACTGCTGCCTTGAGTGGAACATTTAGTAACCTATTAATACCGCTTCAAATTGGTGCACGTGATATGGCATCTGGACTCTTAAATATGATTTCATATTGGTTGTTTTTCTTATCAAGTGTTATCATGGTTGTTTCCTTATTTGTTGAATCAGGTCCTGCATCAGCCGGTTGGACTGTATACCCTCCTTTAAGTGCCTTGCCTCAAGCCATAAGCGGATCAGGAGCGGGAATGACTTTGTGGTTGGTATCCATGGCCGTATTTATTGCAGCTTCTCTATTGGGATCTTTGAATTACATTGTAACTGTAATTAATTTGAGAACCAAAGGAATGTCAATGACAAGACTCCCATTGACAATTTGGGCATTCTTTGTAACAGCAATTATTGGAGTAATATCATTCCCTGTTTTATTATCAGCAGCCTTGTTGTTGATTATGGATAGAAGTTTTGGTACTTCATTCTTCTTGTCTGACATTTACATTGCCGGTGAAGTTTTACACTACCAAGGAGGTTCACCTGTTTTGTTTGAACATTTATTTTGGTTTTTAGGTCACCCAGAGGTTTACATTATCTTGTTGCCTGCTCTTGGAATTACATCCGAAGTGATTGCTACTAATTCACGTAAACCTATTTTTGGTTACCGTGCTATGATTATGTCTATCCTAGCTATAGCCTTTTTATCTACTATTGTATGGGGTCACCACATGTTTATTTCGGGTATGAATCCGTTTCTAGGCTCGGTATTTACCTTTACAACTTTGCTTATTGCAATTCCATCAGCTGTGAAGGCATTTAATTATATCACCACTTTGTGGAAAGGTAATTTGCAGTTGAACCCAGCTATGTTGTTCTCTATTGGACTAGTTTCTACTTTTATTACAGGAGGATTAACAGGAATTATTTTAGGAGACAGCACACTTGATATCAATGTGCATGACACCTATTTTGTGGTAGCTCACTTCCACCTTGTAATGGGTATATCAGCACTGTATGGTATGTTTGCAGGAATATACCATTGGTTTCCAAAAATGTTTGGTAGAATGTTGAACAAGAATATGGGTTATATCCATTTCTGGGTAACAGCAGTATGTGCCTACGGTGTATTTTTCCCTATGCACTTTATTGGATTAGCTGGATTGCCAAGACGTTATTATACCAACACCAATTTCCCTCTTTTTGACGATTTACAAAATGTGAATGTATTGATTACAACATTCGCTTTAATTGGAGGAGCTTTTCAATTGGTTTTCTTGTACAATTTTTTCAGCAGTATTTTCTACGGAGAGAAGACAGTTCAAAATCCATGGAAGTCGAATACATTAGAATGGACCGCGCCGATAGAACACATGCACGGAAACTGGCCTGGTGAAATTCCTCACGTACACCGTTGGCCATATGACTATAGCAAGCCTGGTCACGACGATGATTTTGTACCACAAAATGTACCGATGAAACCCGGAGAAGAAGAGTTACATCACTAATATATACAAAGCCTTTCCTTACCGAAAGGCTTTTTTATTCCTTATTCAATTCCCTATATTTGTTTCATGAACGAGCATTTAAATCCAACCAATTCCAATTTCAATCCCGAAGAATTAGATCTTGAAAAAAAATTACGCCCTTTGGCTTTTGATGATTTTTCAGGACAGGAGCAAATATTAGACAACCTCAAAGTATTTGTTGAAGCAGCCAATCAACGCAACGAGGCACTTGATCACACTTTGTTTCACGGGCCTCCGGGCTTAGGCAAAACTACCTTGGCCAATATTCTGGCTAACGAATTGGGTGTTGGCATAAAAATTACCTCTGGACCTGTGTTGGATAAACCAGGTGACTTGGCGGGCTTACTTACCAATTTAGATGATCGTGATGTGTTGTTTATTGACGAAATACATCGTCTTAGTCCAATCGTCGAAGAATATTTGTATTCGGCTATGGAAGATTTCAAGATTGATATCATGATCGAATCGGGACCCAATGCACGCACAGTTCAAATTAATTTAAATCCATTCACACTGGTTGGGGCCACAACTCGTTCGGGTTTACTAACTGCCCCAATGCGTGCTCGATTTGGAATCCAAAGTCGATTACAGTATTACAATACGGAGTTGCTTACTACCATTGTTCAACGCAGTTCTTCTATTTTAAAAATGCCTATATCCATGGAGGCCGCCATTGAAATTGCTGGACGAAGCCGAGGAACTCCACGTATTGCCAATGCCTTATTACGCAGGGTTCGCGATTTTGCACAAATAAAAGGAAATGGAACCATCGATATTCAAATAGCCAAGTATGCACTTGAGGCACTTCATGTTGATTTGCATGGCCTAGACGAAATGGACAATAAAATATTGCTCACCATTATTGATAAATTTAAAGGAGGTCCTGTTGGTCTGTCAACTTTAGCTACAGCTGTTTCAGAGAGCAGCGAAACCATCGAAGAAGTCTATGAGCCCTTTTTAATCCAAGAGGGTTTCATTATGCGCACGCCTCGTGGTCGTGAAGTTACCGAGAAAGC
>JBJOOG010000089.1:0-6758 GCA_046051465.1 Bacteroidota bacterium
CTTACACCATCTCGGTACAAGTACAAAAAGATGGCGTTTGGACCGGATACTACGGAGCGACTTGTACGGTAAACTCACCAAACATTGCTGCAACGGGTGTAATGCAAATTAACCCATCACAATGTGGTGCTACCTTGGCTACTTTGGGTACAGTAATTGCAACTACCCCAGTGGCCGGTGCTACTGGATACAAATTCAGAATTACCAACACCACAGCCAATGCTTCAGGTACCAACATGGTACAAGAGATTACACGCAGCAACCACTGGTTTACTTTAGCAATGCTTTCTCGTTATAGCTACGGATCATCGTATACGGTTGAGGTAGCGGTGAAAACTACAGGAGCGTTTACGCCTTACGGAAATGCCTGTACGGTATATTCTCCAGCGGTACCAACCTTGGCCACTTGTGGACAAACCGTTGCCACAGCGACTACTTTGGTACGCACCACCGCAATGAACTTGGCTACACAATACCGTTTCCAAGTAACACGCATGTCCACTCAAGAAACCATTACTTTTGACACAGCCAACTACTGGTTTAGCTTCAGAGTAAATGTACCGGGTTATGCAGCGGGAGAACAATACGCAGTACGCGTAGCAGTTATGACAGCAGGAGCATGGTCACCTTACGGAGACGCGTGCGACATTACCGCACCGATTGCTACAGCCAGAACAACCGAAGAGGCAGCGCCTAGCGAAGCTGGATTGTTCAAACCAGTGGCCTATCCAAATCCGTTTGCCAGCACATTTGGCATCTCGTTGGCAACCCCATCGGCCGATGTAATACACGTTATGGTGTATGACTTACAAGGCCGATTAATAGAAAAACAAAATGTATTTGTGTCTGAATTAGACAGTTTGCAAATTGGAACCAACTACCCATCTGGAGACTATCTTCTAGTAGTTGCCCAAGGCGCCAACATCAAATCGAGCCACATTCATAAAGATTAAGTGTTGTTTATAGATTTTAAGGGAAAAGGCCCTCCAGCAATGGAGGGTTTTTTTATGCGTTTTTTTGTTTCAAGTTTCAGGTTTCATGAACAATAGTTCCGCTTCGCTAAAGTTCAATATTATGGAACTGTTCTTAGTATACTTTTACAACTTGAAACCTGAAACTTGAAACTTGAAACCTGGCATAAGCCAAATCTTGAAACAAGAACACTTAATTCCCTACTTTTACATCCAACAAACCAACCCATGAAACCCTCCGAGCGTAAAATCGAAATCCTCACTGCCGCAGCGCAGTTGTTTAAAGCCAAGGGCTACAGCGCGGTGACCATGCGCGATTTGGCGCAAGCGCTCGACATCAAAGCGGCCAGTTTGTACAACCACATTCGGTCCAAGCAAGAGATTTTAGAACTCATCATTATTGGCATCGCCGAAGAATTTACCCACACCATTTCCCAAATCAGTGCCGCCGAAACGAGCAGCGTACAAAAACTCGAGCAGCTTATTCAGTTACACGTCGAAATCACCGTGCGCAACCCCGATGCTTTGGCTTCCCTCAACAACGATTGGATGCATTTGCCCGAAAAACAACTGCAGTATTTTCTCAAAATGCGCGAAGAATACGAGGCCCAGTTTCGACAAATTGTGAAAACCGGCATTGCCCAAGGCGAACTCAAAAACCAAAGCGCTGAAGTGATTTTGTTTTCACTCCTGTCCACACTCCGCACCCTCTATTTGTGGTATGGCAAAAAAAGTGGCTTCTCCGAGGCCGGACTCAAAACCCAATTGCCCCAGATTTTATTGCAGGGGATTGTTTAATTTGTTTTGCTTTTACAAAACAAATTTGTTTCAGGATTTGGCTTACGCCAAGTTTCAAGTTTCAGGTTTCAAGTTTTTTATATCCGCTTCGCTGTAGTTCAATTTTACACAACGGCTCTTAGTATACTTTTATAACGTGAAACCTGAAACCTGAAACAAGACATCTAGATAAAATTACCTAAATTTTATCTAGATGTCTTCTGTTTCAAAATATTAGTTAAATTTGCATAGTAAACTAACAATTGTTAGTTAGATTTCTAATCCCAGTTTATGGCCAAATTTTTCTCGATTCCGGTAGCCGAAGTGCACAAAGAAACCCCCGATTGCGTGGCGGTTACTTTGGCAATTCCTTCCGATTTACACGACCAATTTCAATACAAAGCCGGACAATACCTCACGTTTCGTGCACAGATTAATGGTATCGAAGTACGCCGATCGTATTCGCTGGCCACGGCACCCGCCGAACAAAAATGGCAGGTGGCCATCAAGAAAATCCCCAACGGCGTATTTTCTTCATTTGCCAACGACCAATTAAAACCGGGAATGCTGTTCGAGGTGATGCCGCCGCAAGGCTCGTTTTTTGCCGAGCCCAGCACCACACCAAAACACTATATTGCATTTGCCGCCGGCAGTGGGATTACGCCCATTTTGTCTTTGATTAAAATGCATTTGGCCGCCGAGCCCGAAAGCACCTTTACCTTATTTTATCAAAACCGTTCGGTCAAATCAATCGTGTATAAGGAAGAACTCGAACAACTCAAAAACGTTTATTTCAATCGCTTTGAGCTGTTCCATTTTCTTACCCAAGAGCACCGTTCGGCCGAGTTGTTCAATGGCCGTTTTAGCGCCGAAAAATTGGCGGTCATTACCCAAAAATTAGTTGATATTCCTAGCATAGCCGCCTGTTATTTGTGCGGCCCAGAAGAGATGATTCACTTGGTGTGCGAGCAATTAGAAGCCGCCGGTTTGCCCAAACAACGCATTCATTACGAGTTGTTTACCAGTGGCTTAACCGCCGCCGACAAAGAACGCATCAGTAAAATTGTCGAGAAAAAAGTAGAAGGAACCGAGGTGACCATCATTGACGGAGGGAAAGAATTCCATTTTGTGATGGGCCAGGATTTTGACAACCTGCTTGATGGCGCAATTGCCGCCGGTGCCGATTTGCCCTATGCCTGCAAAGGGGGCGTTTGCAGTACCTGCCGTTGCCAAGTAATCGAAGGATCTGTCGAGATGAAACTCAACTATTCCATCGAGGCCGAAGATTTGGCCAAAAATTATGTGCTCAGCTGCCAAGCCGTGCCCACTTCGCAAAAAGTGGTCGTCGATTTTGGCATTTAATATCAATTTTTTTTGAAGCTTTTTCCCGCTGTTCGCGCTACACGGTAGCTTGCTTCCATCGGGGCTAACACACAAATAGAATACGAACTTAACGTTTAATTGACATGTCAGAACAAGAAGTAAAAAACCTGGAAAAAATGTTTGAGGCACGCATTGCCCGAGACGAAAAAATCGAGCCCAAAGACTGGATGCCTGAGAAGTATCGTCAAACGCACATCCGTCAAATTTCCCAACACGCCCATTCCGAAATTGTAGGCATGTTGCCCGAAGGAAATTGGATTACCCGCGCGCCTTCCTTGCGCCGCAAAGTAGCCTTGTTGGCCAAAGTGCAAGACGAGGGTGGACATGGGTTGTACTTGTACAGTGCCGCCGAAACCTTGGGCATTAGCCGTGAAGAACTTTCAGCGCAATTGCATTCGGGTGAGGCAAAGTATTCCAGCATCTTCAATTATCCAGCTGTTACCTGGGCCGACATGGGCACCGTGGGTTGGTTGGTTGACGGTGCAGCGATTATGAATCAGGTAGCGCTCATGGGCACGTCTTATGGTCCGTATGCCAGAGCCATGGTGCGCATTTGCAAAGAAGAAAGTTTTCACCAACGCCAAGGCTTTGAGATTTTACTCACGCTTTGTAACGGCACGCCCGAGCAAAAAGCCATGGCCCAAGATTCGCTCAACCGCTGGTGGTGGCCATCCTTAATGATGTTTGGTCCCCGCGATGCCGATTCGCCCAATACGGAGCAATCGGTAAAATGGAAACTCAAACGCAAAACCAACGACGAATTGCGTCAGGCTTTTGTGGATCAAACCGTTCCGCAAGCCAATATATTGGGATTAACCATCCCAGATCCCGAACTCAAATGGAACGAGCAACGCCAACAATATGATTTTGGCGAACTCGATTGGAACGAGTTTTGGCAAGTGGTAAAAGGTCACGGGCCTTGCAACAAACAACGCATTGCTGCTCGTGTAAAAGCCACCGAAGAAGGGGCTTGGGTGCGCGATGCCGCCATGGCCTATGCCGAAAAACAAGCCGCTGTTACAGTAAAAAAAGCAATATAAATCTGTTGAATGTAAAAGTAAAGGAAGCTATTTTGTTCTAAGCCTGCCGACTTTATGACTTTACAACTTTCGACTTTAAGACTATACAACATGAAAAATTGGCCACTTTGGGAAGTATTCATCAGAAGTAAAAATGGTTTGGAGCACCGCCACTGCGGAAGTTTACACGCCAGTGATGCTACCATGGCACTCGAAAACGCCCGCGACGTTTACACCCGCCGCATGGAAGGTGTGAGCATTTGGGTAGTGCCATCGTCACAAATCACAGCATCCAATCCCGAGCACAATGGCGAAACCTTTGAACCAGCGATGGACAAGGCCTATCGTCATCCTACTTTTTATGATTTGCCCGACGAATTGAAACACATGTAAAAAGGGAGTAGGTAATAGGTCTTAGGGAGTAGGTATTCGTATAATGTAGAAACACCTAAAACCTACCACCTAAAACCTACCACCTAAAACCTACCACCTAAAAAAATGGATAATAATCTAATTCAATACATACTCGGAATTGCAGACAATTCCCTGATTCTCGGACAACGCTTGGGCGAATTGTGCGGACATGGGCCCAGTCTTGAAACCGATATTGCGCTCACCAACATTTCACTTGATTTGTTGGGGCAAACCCGCTCGTATTATCAATATGTTGCAGACCTGCAAGGAGAAGGAGTTACCGAAGACTCGATTGCCTTTTTGCGTTTGGAGCGCGAATACAAAAACGCGTTATTGGTCGAGCAACCCAACACCGATTTTGGCTATGTGATCGCCCGACAATTTTTGTTTGATGTGTACCATTTGGCCTTGCTTCAAGAATTGCAACACAGCAAAGACACCCAATTGGCCGCTATTGCCGTAAAAAGCATCAAAGAAGTATTGTACCACACCCGCTTCTCATCCGATTGGATCAAGCGATTGGGCGACGGAACACCCGAAAGTCATGCCCGCATCCAAACCGCCATCAACGACTTGTGGATTTACACCGACGAATTGTTTCAACCCACCGAGGCCGAAACAGCCATGCTTGCCCAAGGCATCGGCGTAGATTTAACCCAATTAAAAGCCAACTATTACCACGATGTTTCTGCTGTTTTGACCGAAGCTACCCTTACCACTCCCGTTGTGGTGTATTTTCAAAAAGGAGGGAAGCAAGGCATTCACAGCGAACATATGGGCTTTATTCTCACCGAACTGCAATACATGCAGCGCGCCTATCCCAACATGAACTGGTAATATCTCAATTAAGAATTAGTTCTCGATAAACGACATATGAGCACAGCCACCCTTATTGATCCGCAACTCCTCGATATACTCGAATCGGTATCCGATCCTGAGATTCCGGTTTTGTCGATTGTGCAAATGGGTTTTGTGCGTTCGGCTCAGTTTGTTGATGATCAAGTAGCTATTGAAATTACGCCTACCTACAGCGGCTGTCCGGCCATGGATGTGATTACCGATGACATCAAAGCGGCTTTCAAAGCCCAAGGGTATCAGGCAACCGTAAAGTTAATTTTATCACCGGCCTGGACCACCGATTGGATTACCGCCCAAGGTCGATTGGCTTTAGAGAAATATGGCATTGCAGCACCCTTGGATCCCATTGCCGATAAAGAAGCCTTATTAGGCAACAAAAAACGAGTAAAATGCCCACAGTGTGGCACATTAAATACTAAATTAGTCAGTCAATTTGGATCAACGGCTTGTAAAGCGTTTTTTCAGTGCGAAGACTGCCTAGAACCTTTTGATTATTTTAAATGCTTAAAATAAAACACAATGAGTAACGCACAAGAATCTCTTTTTGGTCCTACAATTAGCTATGCCGTGCAAGCGCAGGTAGCTTGGATCACCCTTAATCGCCCCGAAGTATTCAACAGTTTTAACCGAGAAATGGCCTTGGCTACCCAAGCCGCCCTTCAAACCGCCGCCGCTGACGACTCCGTTCGCGCCATCGTTTTGACTGGAAATGGAAAAGCCTTTTGTGCCGGGCAAGACTTAAAAGAAGTGACTACACCCGAGTTGCATCCGGGTTTTAAAAATATCATCGACGAACATTACAATCCCATAATCAACTTGTTGCGCAGCATCGAAAAACCAATTATTTCGGCAGTCAATGGCGTAGCCGCAGGAGCCGGTGCCAATATTGCTTTGGCCTGCGATTTTGTGGTTTCGTCTGAGCACGGCAGTTTTATCCAGGCGTTTTCTAAAATTGGTTTGGTGCCCGACAGCGGCGGAACCTTTTTCTTGCCGCGACTCATCGGCTTGCATCGTGCCACCGCCTTGATGTTCTTGGGCGATAAACTCACCGCCGAAGAGGCCTGCAAAATGGGTATGGTTTATAAATTATATCCGTCTGCTTTTTTCCTTGAGGAAGTACAAAGTTTAGCCGAAACTTTGGCGCAAATGCCCACCTTGGCCTTGGGACTCACCAAACGTTTGTTAAACCAATCGATGGAAAACAACCTAGAACAACAATTGGCCTTAGAATCGGCTATCCAAATACAAGCCAGTTCTTCGCACGATTACCACGAAGGTGTTACCGCTTTTGTAGAGAAGAGAAAACCGCAATTTCGAGGAAATTAATAATTTATAA
>JBJOOG010000090.1:0-5194 GCA_046051465.1 Bacteroidota bacterium
CAAAGACATGCTTTTAAAAAATCCGGATAACAAAAACCAAGAACACGATTGGAATACCTGGTGTCCGGGCGCGACCATTGGTGAAATTATCAACTCGCCAATTAATCCAATTTTATACTCCAATTAAAATGGAAATAAAATACACCTGCACCTATTGGGGTTGCGAAAACCAATCGGCCAAAGAATTTCTTGCAAACGCAGTGGCCGCGGGCTATGACGGCGTTGAAATTAATTTTCCAGACGACGGCGATTTTGTTGCTGAATTCATCACAGAGCTCGCACACATTAGGCAAACCACACACCCCAATTTCATTTTTATCGCTCAGCAAGTACTGCCCAACAAAAAAGAAACGGTGAAGGCGTATACCCAACGCATGACGGATCGACTTGCTTTTTTAATTACCCTAAAACCCGATTACATCAATTCGCATACCGGAAAGGATTACTACAGTTTTAGTGAAAATTGCACCATCATTGAAACCGCAGAGCAACTGGCAAAATCGGCACAAATTCCCCTTTGGCATGAAATTCACCGGGGCCGCTTTTCGTTTCATTTAAAAACGCTTTTGGATTACATCGAGTTATTTCCTCAGCTCAAACTAATTGCCGATTTTTCACACTTTTGTGTGGTTTCTGAAAGCGATTTACACGATCAGCAAGATTTACTCACGAAACTCTATCCGCACATCAAGCACATTCATGCGCGAGTTGGTTTTGAGCAAAGTCCGCAAGTAAATCATCCTTTTGCACCCGAGTGGAAAAACTACCTGCAACGCTATACCAGCTGGTGGAATGATATCTTGGCCGAACAAAAAAAGCGCAATAGACCTATAATTTCAATCACTCCCGAATTTGGTCCCTACCCCTATATGCCGCAAGAACCCTTTACCCAAAATCCACTGGCCAACCAATGGGAAATAAACCTGGAAATGAAAAAGTACTTACAACAAAACCTGGTATTAAATGGATAACTACAACAACTTCCTGCCATATGTTTGTAAAAATTGTCGGATTCCAAAAACAGAAATGTCAAGCTAATGCATGCACTATGGCAATGAAAAAAATATTTTTTACGGTTTTGGCCTTTGTTTATCTATGGAATGCTAACGCCCAAAACAACGCCAACTTTGTCAACACCTTTATAGGCACCAACGGAACCGGGCATACCTTTCCCGGACCCTCCTTGCCTTTTGGCATGGTGCAGCCTGGACCCGATAATGCCACCGAGGGCTGGAACCACACCAGCGGCTACCAATACAAAGACAGCTTGCTGTTGGGCTTTTCGCAACTGCGTTTCAGCGGCACCGGTATTGGCGAAATGGGAAACATCTTGTTATTGCCCTATTCAGCAAACCAAATCAAGTTTAAAAACAGCTACCACAAACAGACCGAAAAAGCAACTGTGGGGTATTTTACGCTCACCAAAAAAGACGGGATCAAAGTAGAACTCAGCTGCTCCGAACGCGTGGCGTTTCATAAATACACCTTTCCCGAATCTGACGGAAAAGTGCTGTTGGATTTTCAACACGGCATTCAATTCTTGAACGACAGTTTGGTGTTGGAAAGCGACATCAAAATAGAAAACAACTCCACCATTTCGGGCTATTGCAAAACCAAAGGCTGGGTAACCAAAAAGTATTTCTTTACCGTACAATTTGAAACTCCGTTTGCAAACAGCACCGAACTTCCCAAAGAGAAAAAGCAGCATGCACCCAAATACATACTGGATTTTAAACTACCCAAAAATCAAATTCTACAAGTTAAAATTGCTTTGTCTACCGTGAGTGTGGATGGCGCAAAACTGAATCTACAAACCGAAATTCCGCATTGGAACTTTGAAAAAGTAACGCAAAATGCCAAAGCAGTTTGGGACAACTACCTGAATCGCATTGACATCGAAGCGCCGCAAAAACAAAAGGAAATCTTTTATACGTCCTTGTATCATTTGCTTTTGCAACCAGCCAATATTGCCGATGTGGACGGCCATTACCGCGGTGCCGATGATAAAATTCCGCTCGCCCCCAACAAAGAATATTATTCTACCTTGTCCATTTGGGATATTTATAGAGGTGCTTTCCCCTTGCTTCAAATTATTGCGCCCGAGAAAATAAACGGCATCATCAACACTTTGCTTTTGCATCACAATGCCGCCGGATTTTTACCCATTTGGACCGCTTGGGGACAAGACAATTATTGCATGATCGGCAACCATGCCATCCCAATGATCCTATCAGCAACACAAAACGGATTTATCGGATTTGATCAAAAAGAAGCGTTTACGGCAATGGTAGAAACATCAACCAAAAGCCACATTAATTCTAATTGGGAACTGTATACTCAATTTGGTTATTATCCGTTTGATAAATTAGACAACGAAGCCGTTTCAAGAACCTTGGAATCGGGATATGACGATTGGTGTGTGGCGCAAATGGGGGCAAAAGTGGGCGATTCAACACAAGCAAAACAATTTCAACAACGGGCTAACTATTACCAAAATCTATTTGATACCGAAACCCAATTGTTTCGCGGAAAAGACAGCCAGGGCAACTGGAGAACCCCTTTTGATCCTTTAACGGCTACTTCGCCCATGAACAATCCCGGCGATTACACCGAAGCAAATGCTTGGCAATATTTCTGGACGCCGGCCCAATATGATCTAGCGGGTATGAAAAAGCTATTGGGCGGACAAACGGCATTCACCAAAAAACTCGATGATTTCTTTTCTATCGAAAGTAAAAACCCCAACAAATTTTTGGGTCAGGAAGCGATGATTGGCCAATATGCGCACGGCAACGAACCCAGCCACCACATTGTGTATTTGTATGCGTTTTCGGACACCCCAAAAGTGGGTCAACAATACATTCATAAAATCATCCACGAATTTCACAACAACACGCCCGACGGCATGATTGGCAACGACGATTGCGGCCAAATGTCGGCTTGGTACATCTTGTCTACCTTGGGATTTTATCCCGTAAATGCAGCGTCAGGAGAATTTGTGTTGGGTGCGCCGCAAGTTAAAAAAGCCGTTTTACAGCTGGCCAACCACAAAACGTTTACGATTCAAGCCGCGAATTTTTCAGCTGAAGCTATCTTCCAAGAAAACCCTAAACTAAATGACAAAGTGCTAACACGGCCGTTCATCACCTTCCCGGAAATTAATGCCGGTGGAACGCTCGATTTTAAAATGACCAAAAATTAATTCAACCGCATGAAAAACACCTATATACTTTTTCTTTTACTTACATCTTGTGTAATGAGTGCACAAGCACAGCCCACCACCAAAGTGCCTGAAAAATACCAAGCCCTTCCCTTTGGCAGCATAAAACCTACTGGCTGGCTCAAAACACAAATGCAAAAAGATATCGAAGGTTTTGTGGGGAACTTAGACAAATTGGTGCCCGAGCTCATTCAGGATCCGATATACAGTTCGGGGCGATTGCACAAAAATTCCAAGGCCAAAGAGTTGGGCAACCAAAAAGAGGGCGATGCGGCGGGCGATGAACAATACAAATGGTGGAACAGCGAAACCCAATCGAATTGGTGGGACGGCTACATCCGAAATGTGCTTTTACTTGACGACACCGCAGGCCGAAAAAAAGTAGAGCAATATATTCAAGCGGTACTTCAATCTCAAGATGAGGACGGTTATATTGGGATTTACGACAAGGAATTGCGCTATACTTTCAGTTCAGAAAATGGCGAATTATGGTCTAAAGCCACTATGTATCGAGGTTTGTTGGCGTATTATGAATATACCAAAGACCAAAAGGTGTGGAATGCATTGCTAAAAGCCGTTGATAATGTAATGGTGAATTACCCCATTGGCCAATCCAGTCCGTTTGCCTCGGGTACGGCCTTTAATGGCGGCGTGTCCCACGGCCTGACCTTTACCGATGTATTGGATAAACTGTATCAACTTACCGGCGATACCAAATACACCGATTACGCGCTGTTTCTGTACCAAAACTTTAGCCAAACCTATCAATCTGAAAAAGACGTGCAATTGGCCAACATCTTGAATCCTAGCTATAAATTACAATCCCACGGCGTGCACACCTACGAGCATCTACGCCCTTTGCTTGTGGCCGCCTATGCCGCAAAAAATTATGAATTGCAACAAGCCTTAGCAATTTACCTACAACGCATTGCAAACACCACTACGCCTACCGGCGGTGCCATTGGCGACGAATGGATCGCCGAACGTACTGCCCATTCAACCGATACGGGCTATGAATATTGTTCATTGCATGAATTACTGGACAGTTATGGCGTATTGCTGCAAAAACAGGGCAAACCAAGTACGGCCGAAGCAATGGAAACCATTTTCTACAATGCAGCACAGGGGTCAAGAAATCCGGATCATTCCTGTATTGCCTACCTCAAAACCGACAATTCCTATGAGATGGAAGGCACCAAAAATGGCGTAATAGAACCCAATCGCAAACAAATTCGGTATAAATACTCGCCGGCACACCAAGATGTGGCCGTGTGCTGCAACCCAAATGCAGGGCGAATTACGCCGTACTTTATTGAGAAAGCCTGGATGAAAGAAAACGAAAACACCCTGGTTAATGTAGTATTAATGCCTACCGTTTTGGAAGTGAAAATTCAAAATAAGACCATAAAAATAGAAACGATTACCGACTACCCGTATCAAAATAAATTTAGTTTCAAGATTTCAAATCCTAATGATGTACAAGCTGTAATTAAAATTAGAAAACCGACTTGGGCATCTCAGGTGATAACGAAAGAAATGTATATGTTGGAAAATGATCTCATTGTTATCGAAAGAAAATTAGGGAAAGAAGATGCAATCAAAATTGAATTTACTGCTTAAATTCAAATTATAGAAGATACAAATAAGGAAAAGTATTTTCGATTTGGTGCATTGCTGTATGCCAAACCAATTGTTGCAATAGAACAAAAAGGAAAATCCTATTTCCCAAATTTTGAGGACTTCACCTACAAACCAATGGAAACGACGCGGTATCAATTTACGCCAAATCATCAAGCACGATTTAAGGACGGTAAAATTGAAATAAACGCTTTAAACAAAGGAACCAATCAAGAAGAATCCATCACCCTTATTCCTTTTGGGAAGACTATATTGCGGCAGGTGAGTTTTTAGGCAATATCTTAATATTCACTACATTTGGGCTCACAACATATAAAAATCATGAAAAAATTAACG
>JBJOOG010000091.1:0-20949 GCA_046051465.1 Bacteroidota bacterium
CACCATTTTGTTTGCTGTTGTAAAACCAACCAAACGAATTCAGTTGGATTTATTTGCCAACATGACCATCGACAGCTTGGTAATGCACAATCATACTGTAACTTACAGGCGTGAATTCGATGCAGTTTTTCTTGATTTTTCTCCACAACTTACGCCCGATTCTCAAGAATACAAGCTTCAATTTTATTACCACGGCAAACCCCAAATTGCAGCACATGCACCATGGGATGGTGGTTTTGTATTTAATACCGATCGACAAGGAAATCCATTTATTGGCGTAGCCGTACAAGGCGACGGAGCCAGTTTGTGGTTTCCCTGCAAAGACAGCCAAAGCGACGAACCCGATCGGGGTGCAAGCATTTCAATTACGGTTCCTTCACCCCTGGTTGCTGTATCTAATGGACGATTAAAAGGCTCAATTGCCGTATCAGACAACCAAACGCGATGGGAATGGGAAGTAAGTAATCCAATTAATGCCTATGATATAAGCCTATATGTTGGTGATTATGTTCATTTTGGGGAGAAGCACAACGGACTCGATTTGGATTATTATGTGTTGCGTGAAAATGAAGCCAAAGCCAAAATTCAATTTGCCGCCGTAAAACCCATGCTAGATTGTTTTCAAGAAAAGTTTGGTCCCTACCCTTTTGCCTCTGACGGATACAAATTGGTTGAAGCACCCTATTTGGGAATGGAACACCAAAGTGCGGTTGCCTATGGCAATGGCTATAAAAATGGCTATTTGGGCACCGATTTATCGGGAACAGGAAAAGGCTTACTGTTTGATTTTATCTTGGTACACGAAAGTGGCCACGAATGGTTTGGCAACAGCATTACATCAAAAGATGTGGCCGATATGTGGATACACGAAGGGTTTACCTGCTATAGTGAATCCGTTTATTTGGAATGTCAATACGATAAAGAAACCGCGCTTACATACTTAAATGGACTAAAAAAGAATGTTGACAACGACAAGCCCATTATTGGATACTATGGAGTAAAAAATGAAGGTTCAGGCGACATGTATTACAAAGGCGCTTTGCTTTTAAACACCATACGAAGCTATGTAAATAACGACGAACGTTGGTGGCAACTGTTAAAAAAGTACAGCACCCAATATGCACATCAAATTATCGATACGGAAACAGTGATTGCGTTTTTTTGTAATGAAACGGGATTGCAATTAACTCCCGTTTTTAATCAATATTTGAGAAACAAAGAGTTGCCAATATTGGAATGGAAATTGACAAATCACAAACTTAGTTACCGCTGGAACTGTACCGAAAAAGAATTTAACTTACCGGCTACCCTTCTAATTAAAGGAAAACCAAAGCGTGTGTATCCCACAAAAACTTGGAAATCAATAGCTGTTAAGAATGTGGGTAAAAAAGACATTACGGTAAAAGACACCGATTTTTACATCCTTTCCAAATCACTTTAATCAAATAGCTTTCTAATTATTTTCCCAGAATCCGTTTCTTGAAAAGTGGGCTGAAATACAATTGCTTTGGGTTTTTCAAATTTGGTCAACGAATCAAATAGAGTTGTTGGTACAGCATACGGATTGGCTTCAATCACCAAAACTACTTTTTCGCCCCAGGTGTCATCGGGTTGTCCCACAATAAAAAATCGGTGTGGAATTTCATGGGCCAATTTAATCTCAATCAATTCAGGGAAAACTTTTACACCTCCTGTGTTGATTACATTATCCAATCGGCCTACAAACGCAAACTGGGTTGGATTGATTAGTTCGACAATATCATTGGTAACCAATAGTTCGTGTGTAATTCGTGGGGCTGTAATACACAAACATTGATTTGTATTGACACTAAACTGTACGCCAGGCAAGGCCGTAAAATAAGTATCCCGCACAGACTTTACGGCTATGTGTGTAACTGTTTCAGTCATCCCATATGATTCGTAAGCATTGATGCCTTTGTCAATCAGTTGAGTACGCAATGCCGAAGACAAAGGAGCACCTCCAATTAATAGTAATTTAATTTGGTGAATTTTAGGAATCGAATTGGCCACTTGTAACGGAACCATAGCTGCAAAATCATAGGTTTTTTCAACTTTGTTTAATGGAAAAGCAGAGGGCATAACAGCATCCAATTTCCATCCGAGTTGCAGGGCGCGTACCACCATCATTTTTCCGGCTATGAATTGCGCCGATAAACACAGTAAGGCCTTGGTTGCTGCTTCTAATTGAAAAAAGTCTCCGGTCGCTTTTGCCGATTCGACTAGTGCTTGTTTGGGAAGTACAATCTTTTTAGGCAAGCCGGTTGTACCCGAAGTAGTTAATTCGATTGTGTCTGAATCATCAAACCAATTGAGCAAAAACAGGCCCAACTGCTGTTCGTACTCGTCGCCCTCTTTGATGTAGGCATAGGCCACCCTACTTAAATCGGCCTGTGAAAACGAAAAACCATTGAGGGTAAATTGCGGATGAACAAAATGGTAATCAGCCATGATTAACAAAGATTATATTTAGTTGGGTTGACTTATTTTTCCGGTTAATTTTTCTGTCCAATTGGTCCACAGGTATTTTTTGGTAAATACAAAAAGCAAGATGGGATAAATAACAAACACAGGCAAAAGTATATCGGTGCTTAATACAGGTTCTGAAACGTCAACCAACAAAGAATGAGTTTGAAATACGCTCCAACTTGAAGTGACCAATAATGCGCCTATTAGATTATTGGCGGCATGAAATCCCAAGGCCAACTCGATTCCATCATCCATGAGTGTGATAATTCCGAGCAGTAAACCTGTTCCGATGTAATAGATTAAAATTGAATAACCCATTTTGGAAACTTCGGGATTCATGATATGCATGCTGCCAAATATCACAGCAGTCATAACCAACGGAAACCACTTATTGCCCGACAAATTACCAAATCCTTGCATCAGGTATCCCCTAAAAATTAACTCTTCGCAGCTGGTTTGCAAAGGCAACATGATAACGGCTACTAGCACTAAAATAAGAAACGATTGCCACTCAAACTGCACGGTAAAGTCTGCTGGATTGAGCAAATAATCTAATCCGGTTGAAAAAACAACCACAAAAGACCATATTCCAAATGCAAAAAACACCCTTCCCCATCGAACAGCTTTAAACGGATTAATAATTGAAATAAAGTGCTGCTTGTGAATCCATTTAACCACAAAGTACAAACCAATAATGCCGCCCACAAAAGTTAAACTCATGAGAAACAAGGATACATTTGAATCCAAAACCCGCAACATTTCATCGGTACTCAATTGGCCTAAATCGGTAGTTGACGAAGAAAAATACAAGGCCAATAGTAACGGAAATTGAGCCAGTGATGCCGCTAGTATTACAACGAAAGAACCTATGAGGTACTTCCAAAATTTATTTTCTTGATGAAAAGTTTGCTCTAAAAACATGCTGTACTGAATTAAAAATTAGATTCTCGAATGTAGTACATTTTAAATAACTAAAAAAAAATAGCGCGGGTCAATTGTAAACTGATCAAGTATTTCAAATAGCTAAAATGCATTTTTATAATCAAATAAAATAAACCCGCACACTTTGTACTCAACTGCTTGATAAAACCTAAGAGTTGAGTTAAAATAAACAACTTATAAAGCCATAGATTCTATTGCAAAAGTTATCTTTGTGCCCTCATTATTTTAATAAAACACCACATGAAGTTTTTATACTCCATAGTCCTTGTCGCTTTATTGTTTGTTGCCTCTACGCTATCTGCTCAAGATAAATTACCAAAAAAAATAAAACTCAAAGGCATTGTGGTCGAAAAAGTGAGCAAACAACCCTTGGAATATGCTACAATTAGTTTATTTAATCCCAGCACTTTAAAGGTTGATGGCGGAGGAATGACAAATAGCAAAGGAGAATTTGAAATTACATTGAATGCCGGAACCTATGACCTTAGCATAGAATTCATCTCGTTTAAAACAAGTGTGTATAAAAATCAAAATTATACTGAAAATAAAAATCTAGGAACGCTCTCACTCGAGGAGGATTTTACTCAACTAAACCAAGTAGAAGTTCGAGCAGAAAAAAGTACAGTCGAGATTAAACTCGATAAAAAAGTGTACAATGTAGGACAAGATTTAGTGGTAAAAGGCGGAACTGTAAGTGATGTATTAGACAATATTCCATCTGTAACTGTTGATGTAGAAGGAAATGTTGCCTTGCGTGGCAATGATAACGTACGCATTTTAATTGACGGAAAACCGACCAATGCCATTAATATCTCAGAAGCCTTACGACTCATTCCAGCAGATGCCATTGACAAAGTTGAAGTGATTACCAATCCATCGGCTCGTTACGATGCCGAAGGTGGCGGAGGTATATTGAATATTATACTAAAAAAAGGCAAAAACCAAGGGATTAATGGAACCATACTTGCATCAGTTGGAACTCCCGAAAATTCAGGATTGTCAGGCAATTTTAATGTAAAAAGCGAATTGGCTAACTTTTTTACAACCCTTGGATACAACAAACGAAACGGTCCGGGTAACACCATGATCAACCAACAAAATTTTGACAACAACAACACATTAATTTCCTACATTGAGGAAAGACGAACCAACCAGCGTTTGTCTGAAGGGTTTAATTCTATTGTAGGTATGGAGTTGTTTTTAGATAAAACAAGTTCGTGGACGAATTCTATTTCTATTCGAAAAAACAGTGGAGGAAATCCTGAAAATGTATTTTACAACGAATACTTGCCCTCTGGTGATTACTTTAAGTCCGGACGATTCAACGACATCAAACGAAACACCAAAAACGTAGAATTCAATACCAACTACATTAAAAATTTCAACAATCAAGGACACAAACTCACCATAGATGGTTCATTTTCAGTGAGTACTGATTTTGAGAATTCAAGTATTTTGGGAACAGACATTATTCCTGTCTATGCTGTAATTACAAATGAAATTACCAAAAACACTCAAAAACAAAGCCGAAATTTAATTCAAGCAGATTATGTCTATCCGTTTGGAAAAAGTCAATTTGAGGCCGGATTTAGAGGCAATTATTCTTCTTTATTCTCTGATTTTAATGTGCAAGAAGACCTAACAGGCAATGGAACATTTACAACCAATCCATTTGTAACCGGAATATTGGATTACCAAGAAAATGTTACAGCGGCCTACAGCCAATTTGGTTCTAAGTACAAAAAAATTTCCTACCTACTTGGATTTCGCATGGAGGATTCTCATATTGTAATTGATCAAATTTCAAATGGAATCAGCAACACCAAACGCTATGTGAACTACTTTCCAAGTGTGTTTCTAAATTATACCCTCAAAGAAGGCACCAATATTACGTTGAGCTATAGTAAACGCATTAATCGTCCAAGAGATCGATTTATTAATCCGTTTTCATCCTATTCGAGTAACATCAATTTGTTTTTTGGAAATCCCGATTTAGATCCTGCACTAAGTGATGTATATGAGATTGGAATACTTAAAAAATGGAAACAAATCACATTAAACAGCTCTCTGTATGTAAACAACACCACCAATTCCTTTCAAATTGTTCGAAAAGAACGCGGTGATTTCATCAACGGCATACCGGTAATTATCAATACGCCCTTTAATTTATCAACGGACACCAAATTGGGTTTTGAGTTTACATTGAATTACACACCCTATAAATGGTGGCGATTGAATTCAAATTTCAACTTTTTCCAAAACAAAACCGATGGTCGATATACCTACACCAGAACTACAGGTGAGGTAGTGAATATTGATTTCAACAATTCAGCCAGCAGCTGGTTTACCCGATTGACCTCAAAAATAAATTTGCCCTATAAAATTGATTGGCAGACTAATTTTACCTACAACGGTGAACAACGCACAGCTCAAGGTAGATCGTTGGGAATTGCTAGCGCCAATATTGGGTTCAGTAAAGATATCTTAAAAGAAAAAGGAACAATTGCATTTAATGTGAATGACGTGTTTAATTCCCGCAAACGGATCAATGATTTGGTTTTGCCTAATGTAAATTCATATAGTGAAATGCAGTGGCACCAGCGACAAGTTACGCTCTCGTTTACTTATCGATTCAATAAATTAAAAACCGACAAAGAAAAAACGCCACGCAGAGATTCTGAAGGTGGCGGTGGCGAAGATTATTAATAAAAAAAGGAACTAAAAATTAGTTCCTTTTTTATTGCAATGAGCTTACGCTGATTGTTCTTTTTTTGCTTTTCTTTCCTTGTACATTTCCCATAAAGCTCCTCCTACCCAATACTGAACAAAAGCAACTAAGAAAAACATCAACCAAAAACCAATGGTTAAGATGGTCAAGAAAAGTAAAAAGCCTAAATACTGTTGAAATTCAAACATGTTTTCCGGATTTTTTTTGAATTATGAGCAAATGTAAGTGTATTATTTTTTCTTACCAATTAAAAGCAATTCAAATTTTTTAAAATAACATTTATGCCTAAATTTGGCACACAATTTCAGCTTGGTTTAGCTACTATAAACCAACTCAATACTCATTAAATATTCAATACAAATGAAATTCAGAATCGAAAAAGACACCATGGGTGAAGTGCAGGTTCCTGCCGATAAATACTGGGGTGCACAGACCGAACGCTCCCGTAATAATTTTAAAATTGGCCCAGCGGCTTCTATGCCCAAAGAAATTATTGAAGGCTTTGCTTTCCTTAAAAAAGCAGCGGCCTATACAAACTGCGATTTGGGTGTTCTACCAATCGAAAAAAGAGATGCCATTGCTGCCGTTTGTGACGAGATCTTAGCTGGTGAATTGGCCGATGAATTTCCGCTTGTAATTTGGCAAACGGGTTCAGGTACCCAAAGCAATATGAATGTAAATGAGGTGATTGCCAATCGCGCACAAGTATTGGCCGGATTTGGTATAGGCGAAGGCGAACAATTCATTAAAGCCAACGATGACGTCAATAAATCACAATCATCTAATGACACGTTCCCTACTGGGATGCACATTGCGGCCTACAAAGCAGTAGTGAGCACCACTATTCCAGGTGTCGAAAAATTGCGCAATACATTAGATCAAAAAGCAAAAGCCTATGCCCAGGTAGTAAAAATTGGTAGAACCCACTTAATGGACGCTACTCCACTTACCTTGGGACAAGAATTATCAGGCTATGTTGCTCAATTGGATTACGGATTGAAAGCGGTAAAAAATACTTTAGCGCATTTATCTGAACTAGCCCTTGGTGGAACAGCCGTAGGAACTGGTTTAAATACACCTGCAGGCTATGATGTAAAAGTAGCCGAGTACATTGCTCAATTTACAGGACTTCCGTTTGTAACGGCCCCCAATAAATTTGAAGCCTTGGCCTCGCACGATGCGATAGTTGAAGCCCATGGCGCTTTGAAACAATTGGCTGTTTCACTCAATAAAATTGCCAATGACATCCGTATGTTGGCCTCAGGTCCACGTTCGGGAATTGGCGAAATCTTGATTCCAGAAAATGAGCCGGGTTCTTCAATCATGCCCGGGAAAGTAAATCCTACTCAATGCGAAGCCTTAACCATGGTTTGTGCCCAAGTAATGGGGAATGACGTAGCCATCAGCGTGGGTGGCATGCAAGGACATTATGAATTAAATGTGTTTAAACCGGTAATGGCAGCCAATTTCTTGCAATCGGCGCAATTATTGGGTGACGCCTGTGTTTCGTTTGAGGAGCATTGCGCAAGCGGAATTGAGCCCAACTACAAACGAATCCAAGAATTGGTAGACAATTCCTTGATGTTGGTTACGGCCTTGAATACCAAAATTGGGTATTATAAATCGGCTGAAATTGCTCAAACCGCTCACAAAAACGGAACTACCTTAAAAGAAGAAGCCGTTCGTTTGGGGTATGTTACTCCAGAAGACTTTGACGCTTGGGTAAAACCAGAAGAAATGGTGGGAAGTTTAAAATAGACTACCAATCCTATAAAATTAAATACCTGCTCAATACGGCAGGTTTTTTTTTTGTTTGTTATTATGAACACAGATTGGAGAAATGCTTATGATTTGAAAAATTTTCTTGATTTCTTTAATTATTCAGATCTGTGTTGCTAAAAAAGAAAGTGGAACACAGATTTAAATAATTTGAGAAATTTTTTAAAAATCGCTACGTTTCGTTGAATGAAATTATAAATAAAAATTATTTCAATTTTCTTGATTTCTTCGATCCGTGTTGCCAAAAAAATCAAGATTCATTTTTCAAATTAGATATAAAAAAAAGCCCCACTGTACAGCGAGGCTTTTCTATTAAGAGAATGAAAAATTATTTCTTTTCTTTCTTTTCCATTTTAGCTTTCAAATCAGCTAAAATATCATTGTTGTCACCCAAAGTGGCAGCAGGAGCATTCGTGTTATTTGAAGTTGATTCAGCAACTACTCTAGCACTTTTCTCTTCTTCTTCACGGAAAATAGCCGTGTGAGAAGCAACTACTCTTTTGAATTCTTTGTTGAACTCAATTACTTTGAAATCGGCAACTTCACCTTTTTTCAATTTTTTACCGTCTTCTTTTTCTAAGTGACGTGTTGGAATAAAGGCCACGATATCATCACCAAATTCTACTGTAGCTCCTTTGTCAACGATTTCAGCGATTGTTCCGTTGTGTACGGTTCCAACTGCAAATGAATCTTCGTATTTATCCCAAGGATTAGCAGTAGTTTGTTTGTGACCCAACGACAATTTACGTCCGTCAACATCTAACTCTAATACTACTACATCTAATTTTTCACCAACGTTGATGAATTCAGATGGGTGTTTGATTTTCTTAGTCCAAGACAAATCAGAGATGTAGATCAATCCGTCGATACCTTCTTCTAATTCTACAAAGATTCCAAAGTTGGTAAAGTTTCTTACGATACCTGAATGTTTAGAACCTACAGGATATTTAGATGTAATATCAGTCCAAGGATCTTGAGTCATTTGTTTGATACCCAATGACATTTTGCGATCTTCTCTATCTAATGTTAAGATAACCGCTTCAACAACATCACCTACTTTTACGAAATCTTGAGCGCTACGCAAGTGTGTAGACCAAGACATTTCAGAAACGTGGATCAATCCTTCAACACCTTCAGCAACTTCGATAAATGCACCGTAATCAGCGATTACAACTACTTTACCTTTTACTTTGTCACCCACTTTCAAGTCGGCATTCAAAGCATCCCATGGGTGAGCGTTCAATTGTTTCAAACCTAATTGGATACGTGTTTTCTCGTCATCAAAGTCAAGAATTACAACGTTTAATTTTTGGTCTAATTCCAACACTTCACTTGGGTGATTGATTCTGCTCCAAGATAAGTCAGTAATGTGGATCAATCCATCAACTCCACCTAAGTCAATAAATACTCCGTAAGACGTGATGTTTTTCACCACACCTTCTAGTACTTGACCTTTTTGCAATTGACCGATGATTTCTTTTTTCTGTACTTCGATGTCTGCTTCGATAAGCGCTTTGTGCGATACCACTACATTTTTGAATTCGTGGTTGATTTTTACCACTTTGAATTCCATCATTTTGTTTACATATACGTCGTAATCACGGATTGGTTTCACATCAATTTGTGAACCTGGTAAGAACGCTTCGATACCGAATACGTCTACGATCATACCACCTTTGGTTCTGCATTTCACGAAACCATTTACGATTTCACCCGTTTCGTTAGCCGAAATAACGCGATCCCATGATTTGATAGTTCTTGCTTTTCTGTGAGACAATACCAATTGACCTGTTTTGTCCTCGCGGATGTCAATCAATACTTCTACTTTGTCACCCACTTTTAAGTTTGGGTTGTAACGGAATTCATTCAACGAAATAACGCCTTCTGATTTCGCGTTGATGTCTACAATAGCATCACGGTCTGTGATACGTACTACAACACCTTCTACTACTTCTTCTTGATCGGTATCAATAAATGTTTTTGATACTAATTCTTCAAATTCTTGTAAGTTTTTTTGGTCTACAGCATCAATTCCTTCTTGGAAATTGTGCCAGTTAAAACTGCTTAAAAACTCTTCTTGTGATTTTTGTAATTCAGACATGCTGATAAAAAATTTGTATTCTGTTTTTACGGTGTTTCTTTATGCAGAACAAAAACAGAAGTTGTTTTACGTAACTTGTTGATACCAAATGGAAACACCTACTGCCAAAAGGTGCGCAAAAGTAAGGCGTTTTTCTGGAAATGCAAATTTATTTTGGGGAAATGTTGATGGTTTTTTGTTGATGGTTCTCAGTTGTCGGTTGTCTGTTTTCGGTTTAAATAATACTATACAAACTACTTTGGACTTTATGACCCAATACTTTATATTTTAGATATAAAAAAAACAGCTGAGATACCATCTACACTCAGCTGTTCTTAGTATATTTTCAAATCAAATATCATCCCGAAGCTTCGGGACAAAAATCAAAACACGAGAGCTTTGCTCGAACTGGCGAAGCAATCGTTATTCGTTAATGATTAATCGGTTCATGTTTGTGTTTAAAGAATACCGCAAACAACACCGCAATCACCAACGCATAGGCGGCAAAAGCAAACCAAATGCCTTGCCAGTCGCGAACGCCCTGGGCATTGGTGTAATACGCATCGATTACCATTCCACTCACTAGACCACCAAAAAAGGCACCAAATCCGTTGGACATCATCATGAACAATCCCTGCGCTGACGAGCGAATAGACGCATCGGTACTGGTTTCAACAAACAAAGAACCTGAGATATTAAAGAAATCAAAAGCCATTCCGTACACAATACACGAAGCGATAATCATCCATAAACCGTCCATGGGGTTTCCGTAAGAGAACAAACCAAAACGCAGTACCCAAGCCAACATCGAAATGAGCATTACTTGTTTGATGCCAAAACGTTTCAAGAAAAAGGGAATCGCCAAGATGAACAAGGTTTCGGATATTTGTGATATCGACATGATAATGGTGGAGTATTTTACCACAAAGGAATCGGCATATTCGGGCATTTTGGCAAACTCAGATAAATAGACGTCGCCATACATATTGGTGAGTTGCAAGGCGCCACCCAAAAACATCGAGAAGATAAAAAACAAGGCCATTTTGTAGGTGCCAAATAATTTAAAGGCATTTAAACCTAGTTTTTCTGTCCAATGGGCATCGCTAGCAATTAGGTTTTGTGGCGGACATTTGGGCAAGGTAAATGAGTACACTCCCAAGATAAAAGCCGCTAAGGCAGCCAAATAGAACATGTTGGCTGAAGCTTTATTCCCTGTCAAATTGGTAATCCACATCGCGGCGATAAAGCCCACAGTGCCCCACACACGAATGGGCGGAAACACTTTAACGACATCAAAGTTGTTGTTTTTTAAAATAGAATACGCCACCGAATTACTCAACGAAATGGTAGGCATATAGCATAACATGGCCGCAAAAATCACATAATAAAACGTAGTCGGATTATCCACTTGTGGCAAATAACACAAAGCCAATGCTCCAAGAATATGCAAGGCACCGTATAATTTTTCGGCATTCACCCATTTATCGGCAATAATACCGGTAATGGCTGGCATAATAATGGATGATATTCCCAAGGTTGAGAAAATGGCTCCAAACTCAGCGCCGCTCCATTGTTTGGTTCCAAACCAATAATTTCCAACGGTAATTAACCAAGCTCCCCAAACAAAAAATTGCAGGAAACTCATGGCAGTCAATCTAAATTTTAAATTCATAATTCTAATTTTTGGTGGTTTGAAAAGTAAACATAAATCTATAATTAAAACCTAAAAGCTATTCAGCCCATTTTTCTGTGATCAATTCAATGACCACCGCCAATTGCTCTTCACGAGTTAAATACGAATTATCAATTTC
Source organism: Bacteroidota bacterium (assembly GCA_046051465.1). GTDB lineage: Bacteria > Bacteroidota > Bacteroidia > Flavobacteriales > Flavobacteriaceae > Flavobacterium. Next base: position 11,828 of record JBJOOG010000091.1, read on the forward strand.
AATGGCATCCTCAGCAATCACCAAAGGTGAATCATCGCGGTGGGTATCAATGTAATCGCGTTCTTGTACGTTCTGCAAGATCTCATCAAAAGAAACCGAATCGCCTTTGGCCAACAATTCATCATATCTACGCTGGGCTCGGGTTTCGGCACTGGCTGTCATGAATAATTTTAAATCGGCATCCGGAAATACCACAGTACCAATGTCTCGTCCATCCATCACAATACCTTTATTTAATCCCATGGCTTGTTGTTGCTTTACCAATAAACTTCGCACCGCCGATATCTCGGCAATTTTACTCACCAAATTGGAGACGGCCATCGAACGAATTTCTTGCTCCACACACACGCCATTCATATACATCTCGGCAAATCCCAGATTGGCATTAAACTGAAAATGCAAATCAATTTGATCCAGCTCTCTAAACAATGCAGCTGTGTCTAAATGTGAGGTTGAAACATAGCCCTTTTGCATTGCAAATAAAGTTACAGCACGGTACATGGCCCCGGTATCAACATATACATAGCCATATTGTTTGGCTAACTGTTTGGCTAATGTACTTTTGCCGGTTGAAGAAAAACCGTCAATGGCTATGGTTAATGGTCTCATTAGCGTTCGTTAAAATTAATTGTCAATCCAAACATACTGGTGTTGGATGCAAGTGTATATCGGCTGAAGGAATAATCAAATTTTAACCTGCGCATCCGTAAACCAAATCCCATTGAAATCCCTGAGAAATTACGTTGTTCCAACACACTCATCTCCTCGCCTCTTCTAAAGTTGTAACTGAGTCGAATGTTGAATCCTTTCTTGGGAAACAACTCGGCACCCACAATTAGGTGACGCAGGGCATTATTGAAAAAAGATACTTTTTCGGGTGTACTTGTCCCGTCAATTGAGTTTTGTGCTCGGGCAGGATTAGAAAATGCCACATTCCATTGTTGCATATTTTCAAGGGTAATGTGCCAACGAATGGGTACATGCTCCAATTGCTGCGAGACACCCAAAATTAACTCCGTGGGCAACGGCTCTTGTATGCCTGTATAGCTTGTAAACTGCACACCTAAATTTCGAACTACAATGGCATAATTAATTTCATTTACTTCATCTACATAGAGCGCACCAAGATCAAAAGCGCCACCAAATGAAGTATAACTTTCTAGTGTTGATGAAATTAATTTGGTATTGAGTCCTAGGTGCCAATTTGTTTTGGGAATAGTCATTGCATATCCCAACGATAAGGCAATTTCACTACCAGTAAATGAGCTGGTGGCATTCCCAAACTGATCATATCCATCAAAGGCGCCATAATTAATGTATTGTACACCAGCTTGAAACGTTTGCAGGTGGCGGTCATAGGTGTGAGCATAAGCAGCGGTACCGTAGCGAACATCACCAAAATAACTGGCGTAATTGGTAGACAAGTGGTTGTCCATTTCGGCGTTTATACTAGCTGGATTAAATAAAGCTTGGTTTACATCTTGATCATAGATGGTAACATTTTTACCACCCAAAGCGGCTTGCCTTGCCGAAGGAACCAGATTTAAAAACTGATAAACGGATTGCCCTCCCACCTGTGCAAAAGCAACCGATTGCAAAGCCAAAAAACAGCATAAATAAAGATTTTTGATCATAGAGAAGTAGCTGTAATTACTCAAACGGCATACGCTTTTGCGAAGATATTATTTTTAACAAAAAAAGGCCACCTAAAGCAGCCGTTTTTTATTATAATTTTTTAGCATTTTTTACTTTTTGATCCGTAATCGCTACCTGTAATACTTCACTCATTTCCTTTACATAATGAAAGGTTAATCCCTTAATGTAATCGGGTTTAATTTCATCAATGTCTTGTTTGTTCTCGGCGCACAGTATAATCTCTTTGATGTTGGCGCGTTTGGCAGCCAGTATTTTTTCTTTAATTCCACCTACTGGTAATACTTTACCACGTAAGGTAATCTCACCGGTCATGGCTATACTTTTCTTGATTTTCTTTTGTGTAAACAACGAAACCAAAGAGGTCAACATGGCTATTCCAGCACTTGGTCCGTCTTTGGGCGTAGCGCCTTCAGGAACGTGTAAATGGATGTTGTATTTAGAAATCACGTCTGAATCTAAGCCCAAAAGTGCCGTATTCGCTTTAATGTATTCTAGTGCAATGGTAGCCGATTCCTTCATTACAGTACCCAAATTTCCAGTAATGGTCATACTGCCTTTTCCTGGAGAAAGCAAGGATTCGATGAATAAAATATCGCCACCAACCGAAGTCCAAGCCAAACCAGTTACTACACCTGCTACTTCGTTGCTTTCTGATTTATCTCTAGCCATGCGGGGCGCACCCAATACCTGCACAATATCTTCGTCTGTTACTTTTTGGTTGTATTCTTCCTCCATGGCTACCGATTTGGCCGCATGGCGAACAACTTGTGCAATTTTGGCTTCTAAGCCACGGACACCTGATTCGCGGGTATATCCCTCGACAATTTTTTCCAATTGTTTTTTGCCAATGCTCAAGTCTTTTGCAGTTAAACCATGAGCTGCCAATTGTTTGGGAAACAAATGCTGACGGGCAATCTCCACTTTTTCTTCGATGGTGTAGCCCGACATTTTAATCACTTCCATGCGGTCGCGCAAGGCCGGTTGTATAGCCGATAAATTATTGGAAGTGGCAATAAACATGACCTTTGACAAATCATAACCGTACTCCAAAAAGTTGTCGTAAAAACTGTTGTTTTGTTCCGGATCCAATACCTCGAGTAAAGCCGATGACGGATCGCCGTGGTTGCTGTTGGACAATTTATCAATCTCATCCAATACAAAAACAGGATTAGAAGTTCCGGCTTTCTTTAAACTTTGAATAATTCGACCGGGCATGGCGCCAATGTAGGTTTTACGGTGTCCGCGAATTTCGGCCTCGTCGCGCAAGCCACCCAATGAAATGCGTACATATTCTCTACCCAAAGCCGCAGCCACTGATTTTCCAATAGAGGTTTTACCCACTCCCGGAGGTCCTGTTAAACACAAAATAGGCGACTTCATGTCGTTGCGTAATTTCAATACGGCCAAATGTTCGATCATGCGTTTTTTGACATCTTCTAAGCCAAAATGATCGCGGTCGAGTATTTTTTGTGCGCGTTTTAGATCAAAGTTATCTTTCGAAAATTCATTCCAAGGCAATTCCAAAAACAACTCCAAATAATTGCGTTGAATACCAAAATCGGGCGCTTGCGGATTCATGCGTTGCATTTTAGACAGCTCTTTTTCAAAGTGAGAATGGGTTTTATCGTCCCACTTTTTGGTTTTGGCTTTCTGGCGCATCTCGTCCATCTCTTGCTCTTGTGAAACGCCACCCAATTCTTCTTGGATGGTTTTCATTTGTTGGTGCAAGAAATATTCGCGTTGTTGTTGGTCTAAATCAAAACGAACTTTAGACTGAATGTCATTTTTTAATTCGAGTTTTTGCAACTCGACGTTCATAAAACGAAGGGTTTCTAAAGCGCGTTCTTTTAGCGTATTCATGACCAATAAATTCTGTTTTTCGTGCACCGATAAATTCATATTGGATGACACAAAATTGATCAGAAAAGACTGGCTTTCAATGTTTTTGATAGCAAATGTAGCTTCGGTAGGAATGTTTGGGCTCTCCTTGATGATTTCAATAGCCAACTCTTTTATCGATTCAACTATTGCAGTAAACTCGGTATCGTGTTTGCCTGGTCGTTTTTCTTCGACTTCCTTAACGGTAGCTTTGATATAGGGCGATTCAGAAGTAACTTGATCAATTTCAAAACGTTTTTTTCCTTGCAAGATTACTGTAATGTTGCCATCGGGCATTTTGAGCACACGCAAGATTCGCGCCACTGTGCCTATAGTGTGAATATCATTCTTGCTGGGATCCTCAATATCCTCGTTTTTTTGAGCCACAACCCCAATTATTTTATCACCGGCATTGGCATCGTTAATTAACTTAATCGATTTGTCACGACCTGCCGAAATGGGAATAACCACTCCCGGAAACAATACCGTATTTCGTAAAGGTAAAATGGGTAACGAGGCGGGAAGTTCTTCATTATTCATTTCCGCTTCATCTTCAGGAGTTAAGAGCGGAATTAGTTCTGAATTAGAATCAAATTCTTGAAGATTAAGTTGGTCAATGCTGAGGAAATTGATGTTTGACATAAGGAAATTCAAATACGTGTTAGTAAGGAATAAGGGTGGCAAATATACTACAACATTGCGGCAAAAAAAGATAAAATCGACGTAGGACATCTTTTTTTAACTGTAAATTATAGGCAATTAAATGGGCTAAAAAAAATCCGCACTTGGCGGACTTAAATGCATTATAACCTTCGGTTTAATATCGGATATTGGTAAATACTCCGTTTGTGAATGTTTTTGTAACCACAGTTGTGCCATCAGAATAATACGCAGTACAACTAAAGGTTCCAGATACCGTTTGATTGGTCTCATTCACTGCGGTAATAACCACTTGACCTGTGTTGAATGTAAGATCACTTGGATTAAAACTTTGGTATAACGGACTTCCAGATCCGGCACTGTAAGAAACGTTATTCACATTTGCTGGGTATACACCTTCAGTCGTGCCGTTAATGGATAGTGTAAACGATTCCAATTGGGTTCCTTTGTAGGCCGCTATTGACAAAACACCATCATTCATAACGGCATTAAATTGAGTCGCGATATAGGTTTGTCCATCAAAATTGACACGAAAAGCAGCTGGTAAAGTGGGTGGATCAACCGGGTTTAAATTAATGGCAGGGTCTATTGGCTCATTTTCACATGAAGTAAAGGTGAGCGATAAGGATAAAAATCCAACTAATGCAATTGCAACTAATCGTTTCATAAATAATTTTTTTTCAAATATAGGAAATTCAGTATTGGTTGCTTTAAAATTTAGGGTGCGATTTGCTTGGCTTTAATACGCACTCGATTGAGTAAAATAATACCTAAAAAAAAGAAAAGACCTAAAAATACAATCGAAAGTCGTGGACTGCCTGTTATTTGATCGATAATGCCATACACACACATACCTATTACGATACCTACTTTTTCGGCTACATCAAAAAAGCTGAAATAGGAAGCTGTATCCTCAGTTTCGGGTAATAATTTGGAATAAGTAGAGCGCGATAATGATTGGATACCACCCATTACTATTCCTACCAAACCAGCCATCGCATAAAAATGAATAGGCAATGTAATAAAGTAAGCTAAAATGCATAACAACAACCAAAAGCAGTTAATTACCAGTAAGGTGGGTAGATTTCCAAACCGTTTAGACGCTTTAGAAGTAAGTTGAGCTCCCGCAATAGCCACCAATTGAATCACCAAAATACACACAATGAGCCCCATGGTTTTTTCACTTTCGTTGGCCCACAAAATTTCTTGGGCACCAAAATACGTCGCAATAAGCATCACGGTTTGAACAGCCATGCTGTACACAAAATAAGCGACCAAATAGCCTTTTAAAATGGGTTGGGTTTGCAGTTGTTCCCAAACTTTTTTCAATTCTCGAAACCCATTATAAATAACGGATGAAGTCATTTTTTGGGTAGCCTTGTGGTTGCCTTTGGGCAAAAAGTAAAAGGTGTATTGACTAAAAAGGACCCACCATACGCCCACCATCACAAATGAATACCGCATGGCTTTCATTGCCGCTTCTCCTTTAGTTCCTGTAATATGAAACAAATCGGGTTGCATGACCATGGCCAAATTAATCAACAACAACAATACACTGCCCACATACCCCATCGAATAGCCTTTGGCGCTGACGGCATCTTGTTGCTCGGGATAGGCTATATCGGGCAAATACGAATTGTAAAACACCCAGCTACCCCAGAAACCAATTAATCCCAAAAAGTAAAACAACAAACCCACATAAATATTTTCTAAGCTAAACCAATACAAGCCCATACAAGACAGCCCCCCGAGGTAACAAAAAAATTTCATGAATGATTTTTTGTTGCCCACATAATCAGATATTCCCGAAAGCAGAGGCGAGCAAAAAGCCACAATCAAAAAAGCAAAGGCGGTCACAAATGAGATGAGTGCCGAATTTTTGAGTTCAATACCAAATACATGTATATAATGACTTCTGTCTGAAAATAAGGCCTCATAAAAAATGGGGAAAATGGCCGAGGTAATTACCAAGGAATACACCGAATTGGCCCAATCGTAAAAGGCCCAGGCGTTGAGTAATTTTTTGTCTCCTTTTGGTAAATTTGTCATCTTTATTAGGCATTTTATATTACGTTAGCGAATTTATTTTAAATTTAAATACAAAACCGTAAAACAGTTTATTTTATAATTAAAATACTAGAGACATTAAACCTGCGCTTTCAAATATGGTCTCAAGGCCAAACAAAAAAAAACCGATTATGAAAAAACTATTTTTTCTTCTTTTGACATTGCTTTCATTTTCAAATTACAATAACGCTCAACCACTATATTTTCCCCCGATAAGTTCAACCGCGACCTGGGAAACTACTGATCCGGCAACACTAGAATGGTGTCCTGAAAGAATAAATAATCTATATACTTTTCTTGAACAAGAAAATACCAAAGGATTTATAATTTTGAAAGACGGTAAAATTGTTTTAGAACAATATTTCGGGACTTTCACCAGTCAAAGTCTATGGTATTGGGCATCAGCTGGCAAAACCATTACTTCCTTTTTGGTTGGAAAAGCACAAGAGGAAAACCTATTAAATATCAATGATAGAACTTCAATTTACTTGGGTGCAGGTTGGACGAATTGCACATTACCTCAGGAAAATAACATCACCATCAAAAACCAATTGACAATGACCTCCGGATTAGATGATGGTGTCATCGATGATGATTGTACTGATCCGATTTGCCTTGAATATAAAGCAGACGCTGGTACACGCTGGGCTTATCACAATGCACCTTATACTTTGCTTGATGATGTTTTACAAAATGCAACAACGGTAAACCTAAACACCTACACACAACTCAAACTTAAAAACCCAACGGGAATGACAGGAGGTTGGACAACCATTGATTTCAACAATGTTTATTTTAGTACAGTGAGAAGTATGGCCCGTTTTGGTTTATTGATTCATGGAAATGGTGCTTGGAATGGCAATCAACTCATCAACCCAAACTATTTTAGTGAAATGGTAAATACCTCTCAAAATCTCAATAAATCGTACGGCTATTTATGGTGGTTAAATGGAAAACCAAATTACATGTTGCCAACTACTCAATTGATTTTTCCAGGTTCATATGCTCCGAATGCACCAACAGATATGATTGCAGGATTGGGGAGAGATGGACAAATTGTAAGTATTTCACAAAGTTCAGGATTGGTGTTTGTCAGAATGGGAGAAGCACCAAGTTCAACAAGTTCAGTTCCAACAGTATTTTGCAATCAAATTTGGCAAAAAATAAACGAGCTTAATTGCAATTTAAGTTTGGAAACCCCAAAGAACAATCTACCAATATTGTATCCAAACCCTGCACAAAATCAACTTCACTTGTCTCAATTGAAAGATAATGCCGACGTGTTTATTTATAATTTGCAAGGTTTACAATTGATGCACACCACTGATAAAACAATTGATGTTTCCAGTTTTTCTCCAGGAATTTATCTAATTACAATCAAACAAAATGACGAAATCTATTCCCAAAAGTGGATTAAACGTTAATTTTTACTATTCGACACTTTTGCCGCCTGCATTTTAATTTCAGGAATCAAGGATTTGATGGCTGCAATTCGGGTGGCATCTGCCGGATGCGTACTCAAAAATTCTGGAGGAGTTTGTCCTGATTTTTGTGCCGACATGCGTTCCCAAAAAGAAATGGCCGCATCGGGATTGTAGCCAGCGATTGCCATGAGTAATAAACCAATTTTATCGGCCTCCGATTCGTGGCTACGGCTAAACGGCAACATCACTCCTACTTGCGATCCAATGCCATAGGCCTGTTGCCATAACTGTTTATTTTCGTCACTTTGATTTCCGGTGGCCAAGGCTACTCCAACTGCTCCGAGTTGTTGCAATTGTGCTGCACTCATGCGTTGGGCACCATGATTGGCTAGCGCATGCGAAACCTCGTGGCCCATTACAGTAGCCAATCCAGCTTCGTCAAGTGTAATGGGTAAAATGCCCGTGTAAACCACAATTTTTCCACCGGGCATACACCAGGCGTTAATCTCTTTATTATCAACCAGATTGTATTCCCATTTATAATCCTTAAGATAATCTGCATGGCCGTTGGCATTTAGCCATTTCTCGGCTGCAGCTTTAATTTTTTGGCCTACACTCTTTACTTGTTGCGCATCGGGCGTTCCATTTATTACCTTATTCTCCTTCAAAAAAGCATCGTATTGCTGAAACGCAGACGGAAACAACTGGCTATTGGATACAAAATTCAAATTGTTTTGACCCGTAAACGGATTGGGTGAACAGGAATTTATAATTACCAATACAGCACAACAAAAAGTCAATTTATAGGTTTTCATGGATTCAGTTTAAGATGTACAAAGAACACCAATATTACACTTTTTCACCAATAAAATTTGAGATTATTCTCAACTTTAATTCACAAAATGGTTTAACCTGTTCGTTTAAAGCGCTACAAATTATACTTTTTATTTTCGTGGGCATTCCCCTCGAGATTAGCCATCAATCAAACAGAATCGTGCATAACCTCTCGGGTCGGGCTCTACGCTACAAGTCCTCGCCGCTTCGTTACACTACGCGGCTGTGGGCTTTTCACTGCGATCCCTAATGCGGATAGTTCTCGGTTGTCAGTTGTGGGTTGTCTGTTGAGTGTTGACAGTTAACAGCTTTAAATTTACAGCACCCGAAGGCTTTTCCTGAACTGGTGAAGAAATCAACAATGGTTATAATTAAACTCGTATGCTGCACCGATAGAAAACAAAAAACACCGTTCGTTAGAATAGGGTTTTATAAAAAAAGATTTGATATTAAGAGGAGGAAGCCCAGTGGGCTTCAGGTTTAAAACAAAAAACCCCGTTCGTTAGAACAGGGTTTTTATAAAAAAAGGCAGCGACATACTCTCCCACAAATTGCAGTACCATCTGCGCAGGCGGGCTTAACTTCTCTGTTCGGAATGGGAAG
>JBJOOG010000092.1:0-6161 GCA_046051465.1 Bacteroidota bacterium
TGCCATAGCCCAGCGCAATGCCAATGCCAATTTAGAATTTCGGGTGCACGACATGCGCCAAGATTTTGGCCAAGCCTATGACGCGATATTCAATTTATTTACAAGTTTTGGTTATTTTGACAACGACGAAGACCATTTGCAAACACTGGTCAACATGAAGAAAAACCTCACCGAATACGGATTTGGTGTAATTGATTTTATGAACGTGAATTACGTACTGAATCAGTTGGTTGCCGATGAAGAAAAAACCATAGACGGCATTTGCTTTAAACTAAAACGCTACCTCAAAGACGGATTCATTTGCAAAGAAATCGATTTTGAAGATCAAGGCCAACACTTTCATTTTACCGAAAAAGTACGGGCCTTTACCCTAGCCGATTTTCAAGAGATGATGGACAAAGCAGGTATCTATTTGTTGGATGTTTTTGGCGATTATAAATTAAAAAAATTCCATAAAACCGAGAGCGAACGCCTCATTATGATTTTCAAATAATGAATTATGTATTGCCTTTTTTATCGGTGCTTTTGGGTTATGGTATTGCCCTTTTTCTTGAACCCAAAAACAAGAAAAACCTAAAATTACTTTTGGCCTTTAGCGGTGCCTTTTTATTGGCCCTCACCGTTTTTCACTTATTACCCGAAGTATACGCTGCCTCATCGCCGTCAATTGGATTGTTTATCATGTTGGGCATCTTGTTTCAAATTGTATTAGAAGTCGCTTCAAAAGGCGCCGAACACGGACATGTACACGGACACGATTCGATTAGTCAAATTCCGTGGTTGCTTTTCTTTAGTTTGTGTATTCACGCACTTTTAGAGGGTTTTCCGGTGAGTCAACATCCATCATTGGCTATGGGCATTGCGGTGCATCACTTGCCAATTGCCATCATATTAGCCACTTTTTTTCGAAAAGGGAATTTACAAGCCCGCGCACTCTTTGGGTTTATGTTGGGCTTTGCGCTCATGACGCCATTTGGAACCTATTTAGGCGGATCGACATCCCTAATCAGCCAATACACAACTGAAATTACGGCAGTAGTGATTGGCATCTTGTTTCATATTTCGTCGACCATTATTTTTGAAAGCAGCGAAGGGCACAAATTCAACGTGGCTAAAATCAGTGTGATTGTACTGGGCATGGCGCTCGCTTATTTGCTTTAATCAATTGAAATTATGTCATTTACAAAAACTACCGAACAAGCCTCGCACTACCAACATTTAGAACAAATGTCGGTACAAGACTTGTTGCATAACATCAACAACGAAGACAAAACCGTTCCGTTGGCTGTAGAAAAAGCGTTGCCACAAATCGAAATTTTGGTGCACGAAATTGTAGCCAAAATGAAATTGGGCGGGCGTTTGTTTTATATTGGCGCAGGTACCTCGGGCCGATTGGGTATTGTTGACGCCTCGGAATGTCCACCAACTTTTGGTGTGCCTTTTGATTTGGTAATTGGGATCATAGCCGGTGGCGATGCAGCCATTCGCAAAGCGGTAGAAAATGCCGAAGACAATCCCGCACAAGCCTGGACCGATTTAAATGCCTATCATTTAACAACCAATGATGTGGTGATTGGCATAGCCGCTTCGGGCACCACGCCCTATGTAATTGGTGGATTGGAAGCCTGTAATGCCGCCGGAATTTCAACGGGTTGCATCACCTGCAATGCCGGAAGCCCGCTATCACTAACAGCCAAATTTCCAATTTCAGTGGTGGTAGGACCCGAATTTGTTACCGGAAGTTCACGCATGAAAGCCGGCACAGCGCAAAAGTTAGTCTTAAACATGTTGTCAACTGCAACCATGATTCAGTTGGGAAAAGTGAAAGGAAATAAAATGGTGGACATGCAATTGAGCAATGCCAAACTCGTTGATCGTGGCACCAAAATGATCATGGACGAAACGCAAGTAGATTACCAAACTGCAAATCAATTGTTACTCACCCATGGCAGCGTGCGCAAAGCAGTCAATTTTTTCCTAAATCAATAAGTGGCATGAAAACCAACCGCAGCATCCTAGCACAAGGAATAAAATATATGGCATGGGCCTTACCTCTTCTATTTATTGGTCCAACTGTAATTTACAATGCCTTTATCAACAAGCATACCAATTGGCATTATTTGGTATTAGTCATTGGGATTGGCATAAGCATTGGAGCTGTTTATCTGGCGTTTAAAGGCTTACAAACCATCATGAAAAGTTTATTTGGATACTAATGGAAGAAGTTTACTATTACCAAGAAACGTTCAATAAGGTTGTTGCAATACAACAAATGTTGACCAATAAAGAATTTGAGGACTGTTCGTTTACTAATTGTGACTTTGCCAATACCCATTTTTCGAGTTCGAGCTTTACCGATTGCATCTTTACCGATTGCAATTTGTCGCTCATTCAACTCAAAAATACCGGACTAAAAAATGTGCATTTTGTAAACTGTAAACTCATAGGAACTGCCTTTCATGAAGCCGATGATTTTTTATTTCAAGTACAATTTACCGATTGTACGCTTGATTTTGCTTCGTTTTCGTATAAAAAAATGCCCAAAACGCAATTTACAGGATGCAGTTTAAAAGAGGTAAGCTTTCAAGGAACGCAGTTGCAACAAGCCGTTTTTGCTGATTGTGATATGCAATTGACCTTGTTTAATGAAACCAATTTAAGTGGGGCCGATTTTACAAGCGCACGAAATTATTCTATTGATCCCGATTACAACACCTTGAAAGATGCCCATTTTTTGGCCAACGGTTTGGCTGGATTATTAACCAAATACAACCTCAGCATTGTTCCCTAATATGAAAACATACTTTTACTTATTTTGTGTTGCGCTTTTTGCTACAGGCTGTTATGAGGCCAACCTGGATTGTAAATCCTTTAAAACTGGCACCTATATGTCTGAAATTAGCATTCAAGGCAAGAAACATTATACAACATCTATACGAACAGATAAAATGGTAATCGAAACGTATAAAGGCAAAACCGACACGGCCAGCATTCGTTGGGTAAATGACTGCGAGTTTATATTGACCAAGTTACATCCCAAAACCATGGCGGAGCAGCATGCTGTTTCCATTCGAATCCGTAGTTCAAACAAAAAATCCTATACTTTTGATTACGGAATTGTGGGCAATCCACACCGTGAACAGGGTAAGGCCACTAAACTAGCAAATTAACTTTTTATGACAGAAATTATTTCAAATCCAAATGCCTGGATAGCATTATTCACTTTGACTTTTTTAGAAATTGTGTTGGGTATTGACAACATCATTTTTATCTCTATTGTAACCGGACAATTGCCTGCCGAGAAACGAAAAAGAGCCACCAAAATCGGAATGTTCTTGGCCATGTTTATGCGCATCGCCTTGTTGTTTGGGATTACCATTTTAATCGCGATGAAAGAACCTTGGATATCCATTCATAGCAGCTGGATTAGCGCCGATATCTCTGGACAAAGTTTAATTTTATTACTAGGCGGTTTATTCCTGATTTACAAAAGCACCAAAGAAATTCATGCAAAAGTTGACGAAAAAGGTCAAGAAGAAAAAGAACTCAAAACCAGTGCTGCCAAACGATTTAGTCAGGTGATTTTTCAAATCATTTTGATTGATTTGGTGTTCTCATTTGATAGTATTTTAACAGCTGTAGGAATGACCAACGGATTGGAAGGTGCCTTGTATATCATGATTATTGCTGTAATTATTTCGGTTTTGATCATGATGCAATTTGCCGTGCCAGTTGGAAATTTTGTCAACAAAAATCCATCCATTCAAATACTGGGCTTGTCTTTCTTAATCTTAATAGGATTTATGTTGGTTACCGAAAGTGCGCACATTGCACAAGCTTCCTTTTTTGGCAACCACGTAGATGTGGTGCCCAAAGGCTATTTGTATTTTGCTATTGCCTTCTCACTTACTGTAGAATTATTGAACATGAAAATGTCCAAAAAGAAATAACAATTGCACATTCGCAAAAAAAGGCGCTAACTTGTTTGTAGTGCCTTTTGTATTTAAAACAATGTAATTTGTCCGTCTTCGTCAAGTTGAATATCCTCCTCATCTTCACTAGACAACTCGGTAAATTCTTGCTCAACTGGCTCAGGAACTTCTTCTACGGGCGGTTCATATGGCAAGGGCTCCAATACATTCACTTGCTTAATTTTATCGGTCGTGAGCTGATTACCCAAGGCTTTGAATCCTTTTACAGCGATAAAGCCTTCTATGTCCACCAACAAATTTTCTTTTTGAACTCCTTTTACTTTGGCAAAAACAACCTCGGCTTGCGGACGGTAATCGGTAGAGACTACTTCCAATTGCGAGTTGGCGTGTTCTGAAATAAAAATATCTTCCTTGGTTTCATTTTCGACCAAAAATCGTTTCACATAATACCGCTCTTTTTCACCGTCATAATAAATGGCCGAAATGGGTTTATTGGGAATCCATTTTTCGAGCACCACCATGTCTTCGTCAAAGTGGGTAGTGAGCTCTGGAATGATGACCTTTAATTTACCCGTTTGGGAAATCACCAACAATTTATCACTGGGTTTAAACTCGCCCAACAATTCGCCACGGGCATCGGTATTGAGTTTTTGAACTGTTTCATCAAACCATATTTTACGCGGCAATAGCGTGGAAATTCCTTTCTCTTTGATTTCTATTTTTTTAATCGGATACTTGGTTACCAAATTGCCTTTGGACGCACGTCCTTTAATGGCTATCGAGGCAAAATCAACATCCCATTTTAGTTTTTTGATGTTGCCCAATTGGCGAAGGAGAACCGTAACTACCTCGGCTTCTCCGTTTGGATTGCACGTAAAATACAAAACTTGCGACCCTTTGGTTTCGTTGGTTAAGTCATACAATTTATCCCGTGTAACACCCGATACATTGAAGCGTTTGATGTAGGCCGGACCCGATTTTCCGTCACGGTAGATCATATTGTAAATGGTGCGCTTGTCGCTTTTGTCAAAAATGGCCACATGGATGATGTCTTTACCCACAAATTTCTTGTCGTCTACTTTGCAAATCATCATGTTTCCATCGCGTAAAAACACAATCACATCATCGATATCAGAGCAATCGGTTACGTATTCGTCTTTTTTGAGTCCGGTTCCAATGAATCCTTCTTCGCGGTTCACATAAAGTTTGGTGTTGCGCAACACTACTTTGGTGGCCTCAATATCATCAAAAATGCGTAACTCGGTTTGTCGCTCGCGCCCTTTTCCGTATTTCTCTTTGAGTTTGGTAAAATAGGCTATGGCAAAATCGGTCAGATTGGCCAAGTCGTGTTTTACTTGGGCGATATCTCCCTCGAGCGCTTCAATTTTATCTTGGGCTTTGTTGCTATCAAACTTCGAGATACGCATGATGCGGATTTCGGTGAGGCGAATAATATCGTCTTCGGTAACGGCCCGTTTGAGTGGTTTGATGAATGGTTTTAATCCGGTATCAATAGCTGAAATAACCCCTTCTTTGGTGGTTTCTTCCTCAATTAAGCGGTATATTTTGTTCTCTATAAAGATGCGTTCCAGCGACAAGAAATGCCATTGTTCGTCGAGTTCATCCAACTGAATTTCCAATTCACTTTTAAGCAATTGTACCGTACGTGCCGTAGACATGCGCAGCATATCTGAAACGCCGATAAACAAGGGCTTATTGTCTTGAATCACACATCCCAAAGGCGCCACCGAAGTTTCGCAAGCGGTAAAAGCAAAGAGGGCATCGATGGTTTTATCGGGCGAAACCCCCGGATACAAATGAATGAGGATTTCTACCTCAGCTGCGGTATTGTCTTCGATTTTTTTGATTTTGATTTTGCCTTTTTCATTGGCTTTCAAAATACTATCAATGAGCGTAGTCGTGTTGGTCGAAAAAGGTATTTGGGTAATCACCAAGGTGTTTTTGTCCAACTGCCCAATCTTGGCCCGCACACGTACGCGACCGCCACGCATCCCGTCGTTGTAATTGGTGATATCGGCAATTCCCGCCGTTTGAAAATCGGGAAATAACTGAAACGGTTTACCTTTTAAAATCTTAATCGAAGCGTCGATGAGCTAGTTAAAATTGTGCGGCAATATTTTGGTAGATAATCCCACAGCAATTCCTTCGGCACCTTGAGCCAAAAGCAAGGGGAATTTTACGGGTAAATTATTGGGTTCGGCTCGACGT
>JBJOOG010000093.1:0-35315 GCA_046051465.1 Bacteroidota bacterium
ACTTTATCAAACGAAATTGCCCCATTTTGCATGCGTTTTTTACGCAAAATTTTAGCTAATTCATCCAATGTAATTGTGGCTTTTACCAGTTCATCTGAAACAGTATAGGTATTTCCGGTGATCGATATTTCAGCCGGAATGGTATTTGATTTTGTTTCAATAATGTGCTGCGCTTCTTCGTATGCAAAGCGCTTATCGGAATAAATTACGGTGCGGCCAAACCATTGGTTTAAAACTTCAGCTTTCGCATTGATTTCAAACACCGCCGAGAATGTATATTTTTCTTCATTCGGACGCAACGAACAAGCAAAATTAGATAGTACTTCTGGCAACATCGGAACCACCCGATCTACTAAGTAAACCGATGTGGCACGATTATAGGCTTCATCATCTAAAGCTGTGCCTTCTTCTAGGTAATACGACACATCAGCAATATGAATGCCAATCTCATAATTTCCATTTTCTAAGACTTGAAACGATAAAGCATCGTCAAAATCTTTGGCATCTTTTGGATCAATGGTATAGGTGAGCACCTGCCGCATGTCTCGCCGCTTTTTTATTTCGCTTTCCTGAATTGAGGTATCCAATTGTTCGGCATAGGCTTCTACTTCTGGAGGAAAATCATACGGCAATCCATATTCAGCTAAAATGGCGTGGATTTCGGTATTGTGTTCCCCTGGTTTTCCTAAAACTTGTATCACTGATCCAAATGGACTATCGGCTTTTTTGGGCCAATCTTCAATTTTTACCACCACCACATCACCTTGTTCGGCTTCGCCAATTTTAGCTAATGGAATAAAAATATCGGTATACATTTTGGGATTGGCCGTGCTTACAAAAGCAAAATTCTTTTGAATGTCAATTACACCCACAAATTCTGATTTGGCGCGTTCCAACACTTCAATTACTTCGCCTTCTGGTTTTTTTCCTCTTCGTCGGTTGTACACATAAACTTTTACTTTGTCTTTGTCTAGCGCATGATTTAAGTTTGGGGTGGGAATAAATACGTCGTCTTCAAAATCAGGACTAATAAAATAAGCTGTTTTTCGTGTAGTCATGTCAATAATTCCTTCGTAGTAATCTTGACTGACTGCTTTAACTAAATACTTGCCGGGCTCAGCTTCTATAATCACTTTTTGAGCGGCCAGTACCTTTAAATCGAGGATAATTTCGTTTCTACTTTTGGTATCGGTTACTTCTAAAACTGCAGCAATTTGTTTGTAGTTAAACGATTTATTGGCGTTTTGAGAAAGTATTTTTAGAATTTTTTCAGAAAAGGATTTTGGCTTATTTCCTAATTTATGGGGTTTCTTTTTCATGAGGTCTTTTCAATAAGGTTTGAAAATTACAAATAAAGCGACTAGCAAGCTACCTTATCGAGGAGAATTAGTATAAAAATAACTTTTCATTTATAGAATTTATGAGATTAGATTACAGTTTACTGAGCGAAGATTAGCAACACAGATTTAACTAATTCTAGAAATTTTAAAAATGCAATACCAGATTAGTTTTCAACAACAACTAAAAACAACAAAAAGAAAAGGATTATTAAATTTAAATTATGGTAGTTATTATGGCGTGTTCATAAGGCTAATAAAATTACTTTTCTTTACTTGTATTTTACGTTATAGAAAGTTAATAATAGGTTATCAACACCAAATTAACCAAGTAATTACTTGATTTTAAGCTGTTTTTAAATTCCTTTAAACAGTTGTTGATAAGTAAAAATAATCTAGTTTTGTAAATAAGTTAAAACTGAATTTTATGTGAATAAACCACCCTTTTACGGGTATAATTAAACAATAAATTCCACAAACTTTTGTTGTTTTTTTGGTTTGCATTTTGGATTACACATTTTTGAAACACAAACAAAAAAAAGTTCTATTTTTCTATTTTTAGTTATGAACAAAAACTGTTTAGTAAACTATAATTAATTATCAGCCACTTAGAAAAATTATCAACATTTACTTTTTACAATTTAAAAAACACCACACCATGAAAATTGCCATCGGAAACGACCACGCCGGACCCACCTACAAACAAGCCATTGTGGCTCATTTAGAAAAACTAGGTCACGAAATTATCAACCACGGAACCGACAGTTTTGATAGTGTAGATTATCCCGATTTTGGGCATTTGGTGGCCCAAGATGTGACTAATAAAATTGCCGATTTTGGCATTGTCATTTGTGGATCAGGAAACGGAATCGCCATGACCGCCAACAAACACCAAGCCATTCGTGCCGCTTTGTGTTGGAATAAAGAAATTGCTTTTTTGGCCCGCACACACAACGATGCAAATGTACTGAGTATTCCTGCTCGATTTACCGCCATTCCCCAAGTGATAGAAATGGTAGACACCTTTTTACAAACGCCATTTGAAGGAGGCCGACACGCCCAACGGGTAGATAAAATTTCCTGTTAAACCAGGTAAATGGAAAAGTATTTTTCGTTTTTGCAACTTACCCACATCGTTTTTGGTGCGATCGGTTTTTTGTTTGGTTACTTGGCTTTATTTAGTAAAAAAGGAAGTTATCTTCATAAAAAATCGGGAATTATTTTTGTGTTTTCAATGGTTTTGAGTGTATTACTTTCTTTGCTTATCACCTTGATTCCTAAACACGAAAGTCTATTTTTAGTGTTGATTGGAAGTTTCACAATTTATTTGGTTTTTTCAGGACTTTGCGCTTTGCAATTTAAAAATAAGTCTGTTTCCTTGCTCGATAAAATCATGAGCTGCAGCCTTTTTTTTGTTGGTTTATTTGTGTGCGCGCAAGCAGTGTTTCGCGCAATTTCTTTACAAAAACTGAATGTGCTTTTTCTTTTTTTTGGAGTAACCTGCTTATTACTTAGTTGGGCTGATTATCGATTTTATAAACAAGTAAAATTAAATTATTTAACCCAGCATATTTCTCGAATGATTGGTGGATTAATTGCAGCAACTACTGCATTTATTGTGGCAGGTTTGCATTTATCACAACCCCTTTTTTGGATAGTACCTACTTTGCTTGGTACTTTTTTTATTCGGTATAACATCAAAAAACACGCTACTTCAAATTCTTCATCTTCATGACTTCTATTCAATATATTTCACAAAAAATAACTGCGCCTGCGCAATCCATTCAAAACACGCTTTCACTTCTGCAAGACGATTGCACGATTCCGTTTATTGCGCGCTACCGAAAAGACCAAACCGGCAACTTAGACGAGGTAATTATCGAACAAATTGCGCAAGCCAACAAAGAATACGAGGCCATTTGTAAACGCAAAGAAACGGTGCGAAAAGCTATCGAAGAGCAAGGACAACTCACCGCAGAATTGGCCAAAAAATTAGAAAACAGTTTTGACTTACAAGAAATAGAAGATTGGTATTTGCCTTATAAAAAGAAGAAAAAAACCAAAGCTGATGTGGCGCGCGAAAACGGTTTGGAACCCTTGGCCAAAATTATTTTTGCCCAACAAAACCAAGCCATCGATTTTATTGCCAGCCAATACCTAAACCAAAACATCCGCAACGAAGACGAAGCCCTGCAAGGTGCCCGCGACATCATTGCCGAGTGGATCAACGAGAATGTGTACATCCGAAAACAATTGCGACGCTTGTACCAACGCAAATCCAGCATCACCACCAAACAAGTGAAGCTAAAAAAATCAGAGGAAGAAAAGGCAGAAGTCCAACAAAATGCCCAAAAATACCAGCAGTATTTTGACTGGTCCGAACCACTTTCAAAGGCGCCTGCCCATCGTTTATTAGCTATGCTTCGTGCCGAAAACGAAGGGTTTATTAAACTCAAAATTGAGGTAGATCCCGACGAAGCTTTTGAGTTGATTGCAGCACAATGCATTACAAAAGACAACGAAACCACGCCGCATTTGATCTTAGCAATCGAAGATAGTTTTAAGCGCTTGTTGGCACCCGCCATTTCTAATGAAGCACTTCAAGAGGCCAAAACCAAAGCCGATCTCAATTCGATTCAGGTATTTTCGGCCAATTTAAGCCAGTTGTTGTTGGCCGCACCTTTGGGTGAAAAGCGCATTTTAGGCATTGATCCCGGATTTCGAAGCGGCTGCAAAGTAGTGTGCTTGGATGAAAAAGGCGATTTGTTGTACAACGAAACCATTTATCCACACGCGCCGCAAAACGAAAGTGCGATGGCGATGAAAAAAATACGTTCCATGGTAAATGCCTACGGAATTGAAGCCATTGCTATTGGCGACGGAACAGCCTCGCGAGAAACTGAATTTTTCATCAAAAAAATCGCCTTTGACAAGGCGATACAGGTATTTGTGGTGAGTGAGGCCGGCGCTTCGGTCTATTCGGCATCCAAAATTGCCCGCGAGGAATTTCCCAATTATGACGTCACAGTGCGTGGAGCAGTTTCCATTGGCCGACGCCTTTCAGACCCGTTGGCCGAGTTGGTAAAAATAGACCCAAAAGCTATTGGGGTTGGTCAATATCAACACGACGTCGATCAAACCAAACTCAAAGAGGAACTCGATACTACCGTAGTGCGCTGCGTGAATTCGGTGGGCATCAATGTAAATACCGCCAGCAAACATTTGTTGAGTTATGTGAGTGGCATTGGCGAAAAATTGGCCGAAAACATTGTGCAGTACCGCAGTGAAAACGGGCCATTTACTAGCCGCAGTCAATTGAAAAAGGTTCCGCGATTGGGCGAAAAAGCCTACCAACAAGGCGCGGCTTTTATTCGCATTCACCAAGCCAAAAACCCCTTAGACAATTCGGCGGTGCATCCGGAAGCGTATCCGATAGTAGAAAAAATGGCCAAAGATTTGGGTGTTTCGGTACAAGAATTAATTGCCAATAAAGCCAAAACCAGCAGTATTCAACCCGCCAATTACACCACGCCCGAAATAGGCATTTTGGGATTAAAAGATATCATCAAAGAATTAGAAAAACCAGGTTTAGACCCTAGAAAATCGGCCCAGGTTTTTGAATTTGATCCACAGGTTCAGAGCATCAAAGACGTGCGCGCTGGCATGATCTTGCCGGGCATTGTCAATAACATTACCAATTTTGGTTGTTTTGTGGCGATTGGCATCAAAGAAAGTGGCTTGGTGCATATCTCGCAACTCAAAGAAGGATTTGTATCGGATGTAAACGAGGTGGTGAAACTTCACCAACACGTGCAAGTAAAAGTGGTTGAAGTTGACGAGGCGCGCAAACGCATCCAGTTGACGATGATTATATAAAAAAAACACCCCAAATCTTTCGAATGTCTAGAGATTTGGGGTGAAATAAAAAAAAATAAAAATTATGCTTTTGTTTCTTCGTCTTTTTTAGGCGCAGCCGGTTGATCGTCTTTGGCGGCATTTTTAAATTCTTTAATTCCGCTGCCCAATCCTTTCATTAATTCTGGAATTTTCTTTCCGCCAAACATTAGCAAAATCACAGCCAATATAAGAATGATTTGCATGGGTCCTACTTCGCCCAAAAAAATGGTTTGTGCTATCATGATTTTGTGATTTACTAGTTAATCGTTTGTTTCTTCTTTTTTTGGAGTAGCCGGTTGATCGTCTTTGGCGGCATTCTTAAATTCTTTGATTCCGCTGCCCAATCCTTTCATTAATTCTGGAATTTTTTTCCCTCCAAAAAGCAATAATATTACAGCTAAAACCAAGATAATTTCCATTGGACCAAATTCGCCTAGAAAAATAGCAAGTGTTGTCATAGGTTGATAATTTTAATTCGCAAGCAAATATAAGAACAAAACCAACGAACACTCCCAAAAGAACTATAAATTTATACATTTGTAACACAATCCCACCAAATGGCCGAAAACCGATTAAAACGACAACTGCTCAAAGAAAAATTGTTTGCCAAAAATCGTTTAGTGATTGTAAACGAAGACACTTTTGCTGAGCTTTTTTCTTTGCGACTCACACTGATGAATGTGTTTGTGGTAGCCAGCTCGGCCGCTATTTTGATTGTAACCTGCACTACTTTTCTCATTGCCTTTACACCACTTCGCGAATTTATACCAGGTTATGCTTCAACTAAATTAAAGAAAGACGCCACCCAATTGGCTTTAAAATCGGATTCCCTAACCGTGGCTCTTCAAAAAAACGAGGCCTATATAGCATCAATCAAACAAATTCTAACTGGAAACTTAGAATATGCTCAACTAAATAAAGATTCCATTTTAGCCACCAAAACAGTAGAAAAAGAAGCGGTGGAACTTGAGCTGTCTCCCGAGGAACAAATGATCCGTTCGCTGGCCGAAAAAGAAGACAAGTATAATTTATTTGAAAAAGCCCAAGCCAAAGTAAATGTGGTATTGTTTGCGCCCGTAAACGGGTCGATTACACAAAAGTACAGTGTCCACAAAAAGCATTTGGCTGTTGATGTAGCCGTAACCAAAAACACCCCCATTAAATCCATTGCCGATGGCACGGTGATTTTCTCTGATTGGACGCCCACAAGCGGTTATGTTGTAGTAGTACGACATAATAATGGGTTTATTTCGGTGTATAAAAATGCCTCAGTATCTACAAAAGACCAAGGCGATATAGTAAAAACAAGGGAAGTAATTGCATTGGCAGGCGCCGCCAGCCGAGAATCATCGGGAAGTCAGTTGCATTTTGAGTTATGGAAAGAAGGCCAACCGGTAGATCCCACCCAATACATTGCATTCAATTAATATGGAAGAACAACTCAATAACTTAGTCAATTACCTCAATCCACAAACGTTTTTAGTGGGAATTATTTTTACCATTACTGCCGCTGTAGTGTATTTTTTTCCACCAAAAAAAATAAATAATTTGTACGGCTACCGCACGTCTGCTTCAACAAGAACTCAAGAGGCTTGGGACTTTTCCCAGCGTTTTTCGGCCATTAAAATGATTCAAATAGGACTCTTTTTATTTGCTTCCTCATTTATCAACATTCTTGTTCCCATGTCACAGAAACAGTCAGTAATAACAGGAACAGTTCTCATAATTATAAGTTGCGTCTATTTAATTTGGTCTACAGAAATGGCCCTAAAAAAGCAATTTCCAAACGAGTAAACAATGACAATCAAAGCAATTGCGGCGCGATTATTTGCCAAATTCATTCACCATAAAAACCAGCAATGGATCAATCGTCCAATACAGACGCAGCAAGCCGTTTTCTCTAAGCTGATTGCCAGCGCTCAACACACCCAATTTGGACGTGATCATGCGTTTGCAGAGATAAAAACACATCAGGATTTTATAGCGCGGATTCCGATTCGCGATTATGAGGCCTTAAAACCCTATGTTGATCGAGTAGTAGCCGGCGAATCAGATATTTTATGGCCAGGAAAACCACTGTATTTTGCCAAAACGTCGGGTACCACATCGGGTGCCAAATACATTCCGCTCTCCAAAGAATCGATGCCTTATCACATTGAAGCGGCCCGAAATGCAATTTTGAATTATGTACATGAAACAGGCAAAGCCGATTTTGTAAACGGAAAGATGATTTTCCTACAAGGAAGCCCTGTTTTGGAACAAAAAAACGGCATTCAACTGGGCCGACTTTCGGGAATTGTGGCGCATTTTGTACCCAAGTATTTGCAAAAAAACCGCTTGCCTTCATGGGAAACCAACTGCATCGAAGACTGGGAAACCAAAGTTGATGCGATTGTTCAAGAAACGGCAGATCAAAACATGACTGTAATCTCAGGCATTCCCTCTTGGGTTCAAATGTACTTTGAAAAGATCCAACAAAATTCAGGCAAGTTAGTTGGGGAGCTATTTGGCAATTTTAATCTATTTATTTATGGCGGCGTAAATTTTGAACCTTATCGGGCAAAATTTGAAAATCTCATTGGACGAAAAGTAGACACCATCGAGTTGTTTCCTGCTTCGGAAGGGTTTTTTGCCTACCAAAATAAACAAGGAGATCCGGGCATGTTGTTGTTGCTAAATGCCGGTATTTTTTACGAATTTATCCCCACCGATGAATTTTATTCGCCCCACCCCACTCGCCTCACGATTGGCCAGGTAGAATTGGGTGTAAATTACGTACTGATTATTTCGACTAATGCTGGTTTATGGGGCTACAACATTGGCGACACGGTTCAATTCACCTCGTTAAAACCATATAAACTGATTGTTAGTGGACGCATTAGTCATTTTATTTCGGCTTTTGGTGAGCATGTAATTGGCAAAGAAGTAGAACAGGCATTGGCTCAAGCGGTTGCTCAGTGTAATGTGCGCGTGAGTGAATTTACGGTTGCACCACAAATAAATCCCACAAACGGTTTGCCTTACCACGAATGGTTTATTGAATTTGAACAAGAACCTCTTGATTTAGAAGCCTTTGCCCAAGAAATTGACCAGCAATTGCGAATACAAAATTCCTATTACAACGACCTGATTGAAGGGAAAGTTTTGCGCTCTTTGGTGATAAGCTGTGTGGCGCAAAATGGGTTTCAAGACTACATGAAATCGGTTGGAAAGTTGGGTGGTCAAAACAAAATCCCAAGATTAGCCAACGACCGAATTCTTGTAGATCAATTAATTAAAATTTAAATACCCTACATTTGCAGGTTAGTAAACCCAAACAAATGAAAGAACGCAAAAACATCGTACGATCACGTGCTCAAGAATCTTCGAGCGCTGTCGAGCGTTTATATATTACGATGCGGCATTTATTTAACAGGGGTTTTTACAAACCCATGGGAGTTTCGGGCGAAACCTTACGCGAAGCACTCTTGTTATTACGCCCTGAAATTTACGGTTCGATTGCCGAAGAAAAAGTAGAACTCAACGGCTTGTTGTATGTTATTGAGCGTTTACCGATTGGCATTGAAGAATGTCGTTACATTAATCTCACCTCAGACGAAGGCTATGTGCATTCGCATTTTAAAGCCATTGTGCCTCCAAAAAGACGCCGCAATTGTTACCGCATTGATCAAGAGCAAATGAATGTTGAGATTACCCGCGGTCGTTCGGATATATATGATATTTTAACGCATTTGACGTTTATTTTTATTGAATCACACAAAATTAAAGATCGGGTTTTGGTTGATGAAAATGGCGAACTCACACGCGATTGGCACAAACTGGAACAGGCCGTGTTGCAACCCAAAAAATTAAGTTTAGTAGATAAGGAAGTAGCGGTATCGCACGTGGCCAACATTTTAGGACGAAGCTTTGCCGAAATTATCGCTATTTATGATGCGTTTGGCACCACCGAAAAACCAGATCGATTTTTACACGTGATTTATTGGTTGGGGAAACTCGCCATCGAAGAAACACTTGACAATAATAAACGCACCATTACGTTTAGTCCTATTTTAAGAGAACGATTGGGTCACCACATTCACGGTGAAATATGGGCCCACACCATCAAAGAAGTTTTGAATCAAAATCAATTACTTGAACGTCCCATACACATCATCAGTGCCAACATGCACAGTGTGATGAATGCCGTTTTTGCACCAACTGTTTTGAAAGATCAATTTAAAGATCAAGACGAATTTTCGGTTTTTGAAGCACTCAGCCATCCCGACGCATCTGCCTTGCGCAAAAAAGTAGAGACGGTTGCGCTGGCACATGGCATGATCAGTATTCCCGATAGCTCAGGCACCAATATAGATGTTCAAGTATTTGATACAGCAAAAATAAATTGGTCAGAAACGGCTTTTCCTCACACCCAATTTGGCGATGAAAAACCCGTGCTTTTGGTTATGGATTATGCGTTTGGCGAACAAGCCTATGAAACAATAGATGAATTATTAAAGCCATACAAATTAACGAAACACAACAGTCTTTTTTTAGATGTTAAATCGGTTTCGATTATGGGTAAAGCGGGTATTTTAACCGGAGAAAAAGGTGACATCATGATTCCTACCGCTCATATTAACGAAGGAACCGGCGACAATTACCCGTTTGACAATCAATTGACACCTGCCCATTTTTCACATTCAGGCATACCTGTTTATGCTGGTCCAATGGTTACGGTGTTGGGAACCTCCTTACAAAACAAAGATTTACTCAAGTTTTTCTTGGATTCTTCTTGGGGCGTTATTGGCCTTGAAATGGAGGGTGCCTATTACCAAAAAGCCATTCAATCGGCGTCCAAAATTAGAAAAAGCATCAGTGCCGATGTACAGGTGCGCTATGCCTATTATGCTTCAGATAATCCGTTAGAAACCGGAAGCACTCTGGCTTCGGGCGGATTGGGCACCACCGGCGTGAAACCTACTTATTTAATCACCATTAAAATATTAGAACAATTATTATTGGTATAATCAATTTACTATGAATACAAAACCTACCCTTCAAGACGACGAAATTAATTTAAGCCAATTGGCTAACGGCGTTTCAACCCTTTTTCAACGCATGGGAACGGGAATTTTTAAATGCACTCGATTTTTTGTTCAGCACAAATGGATCTTGTCCCTATTGTTGATTGGCGGATTTGCAACAGGCGTTTTAATCGAAACCGTTAAAACCAGTTATGATCACTATATTTTGGTTGAGCCCAATTTTGGTAGTACAGATTATTTATATGCCAAGGTGGATGAAATCAATGCCAAAATTAAAGAACAAGACACGGTTTACTTGAAATCAATTGGTATTTCAAAACCAAAAGACATCTTTAAAATTGAAGTAAAACCCATAGTGGATGTATACCGGTTTGTAAGCAGAAACGAACAAAACTTTGAGTTATTAAAGTTGATGTCGGATGATTCGGATATAAATAAAATAATTGAAGAAAAGCCAACAAGTAAAAATTATAGCTATCATTTAATTCACTTGAGCACCAAACAAAAAATCAATAAAAGCCAGCTGATAGCTCCAATTTTGGCCCATTTAAATAACAGTGATTTTTATAAACAAATCCAAAAAGAATATATACTAAACCAGCAAATTAAAATGAAAGCCAACGAGGTGTTGATTGCACAAATCGATGGCTATCTAAACGGATTAGCTGCAGGCACACCCAGTGCTTCAGGCGAAAAAATGGTGTTTTATACAGAAAAAACCCAACTCAATGATGTGATTCAGACCAAAGATATTTTGGTAAAAGAACAAGGTAATTTGCGCATCGAGAAAATTTCAATCGATAAAATAATTAAAGACAACCACATTACCCTAAATACGGAAGCCTCCGGAAAATTAAACAGCGCCTTGAAATTTATTTTGCCCTTGTTTTTTATAGCTCTGTTTATATTCTTTAAAAATTTCATTCGTTTTTACCAAAAAGAATCCCTAAAAATCCAAAATAACTAATACCCATGAAAGGAATAATATTAGCCGGCGGATCTGGAACCCGTTTGCATCCGTTAACCCTAGCCGTGAGTAAGCAATTAATGCCCATTTACGACAAACCCATGATTTATTATCCTTTATCCACCTTGTTGTGGTCGGGAATTCGGGAAATTTTAATTATTTCTACGCCACACGACTTGCCGCTTTTTCGTCAATTATTGGGCGATGGATCTCGTTTGGGCTGCCGATTTGAATACGCTGTGCAAGAACACCCCAATGGTTTAGCAGAGGCCTTCATTATCGGAAAAGAATTTATCGGAAACGACAAAGTAGCTTTGGTTTTGGGCGATAATATTTTTTATGGAACGGGATTATCTGATTTATTATTAGCCAATAACGATCCTGATGGCGGTATTATTTATGCCTACCACGTGCAAGACCCAGAGCGTTACGGCGTAGTTGATTTTGATCAGGCAGGCAATGCGCTTTCTATCGAAGAAAAACCAGCCAATCCAAAATCAAATTATGCGGTGCCGGGTATTTATTTTTACGATAACGATGTGGTAGAGATAGCGGCCAATATTCAGCCCAGTCACCGAGGAGAACTAGAAATTACCGACATCAACAAAGAATATTTGAAACGCGGCAAACTCAAAGTGAGTATACTCGATCGCGGAACCGCTTGGCTCGACACCGGAACGTTTAATTCTTTGATGCAAGCTTCGCAATTTGTACAGGTAATCGAAGAGCGCCAAGGACTTAAAATCGGTTCAATAGAAGAGGCAGCTTATAAAATGGGCTTCATTAACGCCGATCAATTGCGTGCTCTTGCGCAACCTTTACTAAAAAGCGGATACGGAACCCATTTACTCAGCATTTTGTAAACCAATGAATTTTATTCCCACACCATTAGCGGGTTGTTATATTCTTGAGCCCAAGGTTATTCTTGACGAAAGAGGTTATTTTATGGAGAGTTTTAACGAACAAACCTTTCAACAAGCAACCGGGCAATCCGTACACTTTGTGCAAGACAATCAATCTTTTTCGTCTAAAGGAGTCCTCAGGGGATTGCATTATCAAGTAGGGGAACACGCCCAAGCCAAGTTAGTACGTGTGATATCAGGCGCCGTACTTGATGTGGCAGTTGATATTCGTCCCGATTCACCTACATATGGTCAACACCTAGCAATAGAACTTTCAGCCGAGAACCGTCGGCAGTTTTTTATTCCAAAAGGATTTGCACACGGCTTTTTGGTCTTGAGCGAGACGGCCACCTTTTTTTATAAGTGTGATAATTTTTATAATAAAGCATCCGAGGGAGGCATTGCCTATAATGATCCGGCTTTGGCTATTGATTGGCAAATGCAGTCTGATTTGCTTTGTATTTCAGAAAAAGATCAAGTTCAACCGTTGCTTGTAGACGCTCGACCCGTATGGTAATTTTAGTCACTGGCGCACACGGCCAATTGGGCCAAGCATTGCAAAGTATTGCACTGGAATATCCAGCAATTCAGTTTTGGTTTTGTGGTTCGCAAGAAGCGGATCTAACAAACAAAACAAGTCTCGAAGAAGCTTTCAAAAAACACAAACCCACTTTTTGTATAAACGCTGCGGCTTATACTGCAGTTGATAAAGCTGAATCTGAACCTGAAAAAGCCTACGCGATAAACGCAGAGGGCGTTCGAAATTTGGCTGAAGTTTGCCTCAATAACCAAACCGTATTGCTTCACGTCTCGACCGATTTTGTATTTGATGGCGTAAAAAAAACACCTTATACCGAAACCGACATTCCCAATCCAACTGGCGTGTATGGCGCTAGTAAATTGGCTGGGGAACAAGCCATACAGGAAATGTTAACGCGCTTTTACATTGTCCGCACCGCTTGGGTGTATTCTCAGTTTGGCGCTAATTTTATGAAAACCATGCTTCGGTTGGGCAGTGAACGTGATCAACTAACAGTAGTGGATGATCAACTGGGGAGTCCCACGCTCGCCACCGATTTGGCCAAAACCTTAGTTCGTATTTGCCAACAAACGGCTCAAAATTTATCACTGGCTCCCTACGGAATTTACCATTACTCCAACGAAGGCAGCTGCAGTTGGTGTGATTTTGCACAGCAAATTCTACTCCATCACCACATTAGCACACCTGTGCTTCCTATACCTACCAGTAGTTTTCCTACACCAGCCAAACGCCCTGCTTATAGCGTGCTTGATAAATCAAAAATAAAACAAGCCTTTCGTTTAGAGATTGTCAGTTGGCAAGATGCCTTGCAAACACTGAATTAATTCCATAAAAAAAGAGGCGCTAGGCCTCCTCTTTGTTTTGCATAATGAACGCATTAGTTTTTGATAATTTTCTTGGTTTCGGTTTTTCCGTTTGATTCCAATTCAAGGAAATACAAGCCTTTTGCCAATTGATCACAGAAAATTTGTCCGTTGCTTACTTCGCCTTTTTGCATTAATTTTCCATCAATGGCATAGATGTGGTAACGCACCAACTCTGCAGGAGAAGTCCCATTGATATACAATTCGTTGTTCACAGGATTAGGAAACACTGAAAACTTGGTGTAGTTGTTGTCCGCAACCGCCAAAGGCAATAAGGTACCATTTACCGTAATGTTGTTAAACGTTACACGATTTCCAGCATCTACCTGCATGTTGTTTCCAGAAAAACGCAAACGCACTTTAAAATCGGGATTGTTATTGGCCGATGGAATGCTTGTAAAATCAACCAAGAATGATTGGTATCCATTGGTGAGTCCTAGTGTTGAAGAGGCCAATCCTGCCGTTTGCCATAAAGGTGTACCCGCAGCAGTGGAATAATCAACTAATATACCTGTAGCATTTGTAAGCTCGTTAATGGCTGCAAAAGTAAATTGAATGTCTTTGTAGCCCGAAGTAGAGAAAGCGTATACCATGCTGTTCACGGCAGTTCCACTCTGTAAAGGTTCTCTAATTTGCAATCCTTTCATGTCGCTGGTAGCAAAAGGCAAATTATCATTTACTTCTGGGTAGTAATTAATTTCTGTTGGGCTGTTTCTTCGTTCCATAGACGCTTTTCTCCAACTGGTAGATGCAGCCGTAAACGGATATCCACTCAAGCAAGACTGATAAGTTAATACGCCGTCGGTTGCTCCAGTTTTATAAGTTGAGGTTAAGGTTGTTAAGGGCTCATTATTGGCAATAGCCGAATTCATAAACCACGCATAAATAGGGTGGCTTGACGGAGCCGCTTCGGGCATAAATACAGCAGTAACTCCATAGCTATTGGCCGAGTTAATGGTAATTTCAGGATTGGTGCTAGTTGACGCCCCAGTCCAATGACTAAATACATATCCGGGGTAGGCAATGGCTTTTAGTTTTACTGGAATTCCTGAAAAATAAATTCCTGTCCAAGGATACGGGTAGGAGGTAATTCCGTCAGTTCCTTCTTTGATGTCAATGGTGTTCATTTTGATGTATCCATGATCGGAACTTGACACGTCAAGTGTTGCGTTGATATTTGATGAGATAGTAAACACCGAACGGATGTGGTCGCGTTGAAACGCCGGACGTTGATTAAAGAAACCAGTTTGGTATCCCATGTACCAGCTGTAATCACTTAGATCATCAGGAGAACTCCATCTGTTGATGTGTTCAGGTATGGTTGGGTAAATGACATCGCGCATGCTTAACATTAGTCCAATCGTTCGCGCAGGTAAGAAAGTGGTATTTAAAGCATCTGCAAAACGATTGATAAAGTACGTTTTGAACTCATTATTTTCTAGCATTTTTCTGAAAATTCGGGTTGTCCAGTCGCTCGTGTTATAGGAGGCTGTTCCTACTGAGTTGGCAATAGCTAAATTATTAGAGCTTATGTCGTCATATACATATCCCATCGTGTTGTCCATATCGTGGAATGCCCAACGCCATCTGCCATCTAAGCCATTAGAAGCGCCTAAATTATTAACCGGTATTTTGTTTCGCCAAAAATTGACGTTGTTGTTCAACCAGTCTTCGTTGAGCATAAAGATGTTACCAATATAATAATCGGCAAAATTTTCGGGATCTACCTGGGTTTTGATATAATTATAATTTGTGCTGGAAACCAATGAATTTGCAGACAAATAATTCATCAGTTCGTTGTATTTTATGTTGTCACCTTCTTGAACCGTCCCATTATTTTCCAAATAATCCACATCATCAGCATTGTAGGTGCGTTTAAAGTAGTCAGAGCTGTATCGATCCCGAAGATTGATGATTCCCCAAAATTCTCCGTTCACAAATGAAACAGTGGGCTGATAGGCCTCTTTGTCGGGACGAAATGATTTCAAGATGGCTTGATTTAAGGCATCTCTAAACATGGTGTTGGGGAAATCACCGCCTGAATTGCGCAACACAAAACTCGAAAATTCATTGGTGTTGAGGTCGTTAAAAAGTTGGTAATCAAAACTGTTTTTCCCGTATTCAGAACGGGCATATACGTTTAGTGATTTTAATTGATATTTGCGAGAAACCCCTCCATGAATTCGAAATCCAGCATCTTGGTTGAGCACTTCGGTGCCGTTTACTAAATAAGATAGATTACCTACTTTTTCATTAGCAATGCCGGTTCTCCAAAAGTTTCCTGTATTTCTACTCCATTCTGCATTTTGTGTAGGGTTGGCTGCGCGCCAGGTTTCAAAGTCGATACCCGCTACATAGATTCCATTGTTGTAGTCAAAAAATTTGTTCTCATCGATACTAATAGACACCACAGGCAACGAAAAACGGTTGGCACCAGCTGGTGAAACAAAATAAGATCGGGTAACGGTTTGACTGTCTAAAGCGCCTGGTTTAATTACTTTGGCTCGAACCACCGTTCCTTTGTAGATTGGATTGGAAGGGATATAAATTGATGGATCTGCATCATAGGTGGTTGAGATGTTGGCCAATTTATTAGGCAAAGCCGATCGATCAACAATAGCAATAGGCCCTGTATAGTTTAGCGTTTGAAAGCTTTTGGTGAGTAAGGGTCCTGAAACTTGGCCAAATACTTCGGGATATTGGTTTTTATAGGAATAGGTCGTGCCACCTAAATTAGATGATTTCGGTTCCGATCCATCTAATGTATAGATGATACTCGCGCCAGGAACATCAGTAGAGATTGTTAAGCTAAACCCAGCAGTTACGAAACCTGAACTGTGAGAAAAAACAGGCGGTGTTAACGCTTCTGAATAACTAGTGGTGTTATTGATTCCGTTGGGAGTTGGAACAGCAAAGTACAAGAAGTTTCCAGTTCCGTTTGGTGAACGGCCTATAGACATGTTTTGTGTCGAAGCCATTGCCGGACTAGCGTTTACCAATACTCCCGCAGGTGTAGACAGTGTAATTGCCTCTCCATTAGAGGTGATTTTAAAGTTGGTGTGGAGCGGGCTTCCTGGAATTCTACGGTTTTTATCCGAACACCAGATTAAAAGGTATTGTCCAGCGCCAATAGATACATTTGGAAATGTCCACTTGAGCGGCACTGTTGCATCATCTGTGAGTCCATAACCGTTGAGGTTTACTGTTGATGCGCCTCGGTTAAATAATTCAACCCAATCTTCATATGAGCCATTTTCGTCGGCTAATACGCTGGAGTTGGAACTTAGTACTTCATTAATTACCACTTGGCTTTGCGTAGTAGGAGCAAAACAAAGTAAAAGTAAGGCAATCAAAAACGGGGTAATTTTTTTCATCCTACGTGGTGTTTTTAAAAATAATGCAGCAAAAGTATGTAAATAGAACTTTAGCCACCTCATTTTTTCGACACAATGCATGAAAAGACCTGTAAACAGCACAAATTGATTACACAATTAGTTATTTATCAACAAAATAAAGTGTTTCTTGAGTTGGTTTTTAAAATCGAGTAAACAAGTGAATTTTTACTGAAGCATTATTCGGCATTCATCAAAACAGCTATTTAAAGAATTTCTTCAATCGCAAAAAGGGTTTTTCGATCAGGATATACGAAAGATAACTTGCAAGTATAGTGAGACCTAGTGCCAGTAAAATAAAATAGACGCTAGTGTCCTCAAAGTTTACCTGGAATTTATTGAACAATTGAATAATTAGATGAATTACAATAACATGCAAAAGATATAAGCTGTAGGTATAAATCCCCAATCTAGAAAACACTGCCGAGTCGCTAATTTTTAGTTTGTTTTCTTGGGGAAGAAACACAAAAATAATGGCCGAAAAAAGCAAACCAAATACCAACGGATGAACCAATTTACTGTATTCAAACACAAGATGTGAGGAGGCAAAAACATATATAATAGTTGCTGCAATTAGTAAAACCTTTACAAGCAATGAAATTTTATTCACGTACTGTATCGTTTTTTCTTTGTGGTTGATGAAGAGATAGGCAGGAATTGCACCAAACATAAAAAAATCAATATTGGTAAGAATGTCTTTAAAAAGTAAATCGTGTTTGTAAAAAAACAGTCTTGAAACAAAGGCCAAAACAATAAATAAAACGATAAAAACAGGCACTTTTCTTGTTTTGATAAAGTAAAGCAAAACGCCCCAAATGATATAAAAATGCTCTTCAACACACAACGACCATAGCACCGGCAAGGGAGAAACATTAGCATATTCGTTGTGGTAAATTACCATGTAATTTTCTAAAAAAAACGAAGACATGAGCCAGTTGGGTTCATAGCCCACATTACTTGAAGGCAAGTTTAATAAAGAAATAATATAGGACGAACAAAACGCAAACAACAATACAAGATAATAGAGTGGCCAAATTCTAAGGGCTCGTCGGACAAAGAAATTTTTAAAATTGAAGTCGTTGGAGGTTGTTTTTTCAAAAAGTAGGATATAGGTAATGAGAAACCCACTCAAGGTAAAAAAAAAGTAAACCCCAATTGTTCCATCAACATTTAGGAAATCAAGGTTATTAAATAGCGTGTAGGGCAGGTGAGAGAGAAAGACAATAAAAAAAGAAAAAAAACGGAGCGCGTCAAAACTGTGAAATTTTTCTTTGTAAATCGCCATTGGAATACCTGAATTAAACTACTTAATGAAAGCAAATATAGTTTTTCTTTTGGTATAAAATGAACCGTCAATTTGCAATTCAACTTCGCAGATCACATGGAATTACTTAAAAAAAGAGCGCAAAACACTCGCCCAATTACATTTACCAATTGGCAACCGCACCAATCCAACACTGCTTTGCTGTTTTTGAAAGCTTGTGCGCACGGTGTTTTTTATTAATATTTTTTTGGATTAAAAAAAAAATTAACTTTGCACAAATATTTTAAAAAAATGAAAACAAAAATTATCTTTTTATTTGCGTGCTTAGCATTATTTTCTTGTAAAAAAGAAGCCGATCCTGCTGCAGTTGCAGAAGCTCCAAAACCAAAAACATTTGATATTAAAGTTGATTTAATTCTTCCGTCAGATGATGAGTTAATATTTTATTACAAAGACGGAACTAACGAATGGTTTGTAGAAGAAAAAGCAGTTTGGGCTGGTGTAAAAGGCAGCTCTGATGTGCAAACAGTAACGTTTAGTCTTCCAGAAGGCGTGTTACCAAATGATTTGCGATTTGATATTGGAAGAAATGAGTTTAAAAACTTAAAAAGTCTAGAAATTAAAAAGATTTCGCTTTCTTATTTAGACAAGAATTTTGACATTCTTCAAGATCAAGTAAACACCTTCTTTTCGGCTAATCAATACATAACATTTGATGAGGCTTCGAAGCAATATACCTTCAAGCAAGACGAAAAAGGAAATTACGATCCTTATTTTGATACCAAGCCAGCGTTTTATCCTGAGTTGGCTAAAATTGCTGTTAAATAAAACACCAAATAGAATCTAAACGTTAGAGAAGGTTAATTCAATTACGAGTTAACCTTTCTTTATTAATGTGTGTCCACTTTTGATAAACAAAATTCACAATTATTTTTCTAGACACCTTTCCCTGTTGCTACTGGCTACAGGGGCGATTAGTTTTTTTTTAACCAATATTGTCATGAAAAAAGTGTTGAGTTCTTTCTATTATGGACAATACTCTATTATTATCACCTATTTTTCATTAATTTTTGTGTTGGGAATACTGGGTATGGAACAGGTTTTTTTGCGGTTTTCAACGGCAAAGGAATCGAATCAAATAGAAACCCAAAAAATCCAACTCTTACTTGTTTCGGGAGTCGCTTTGTTTTCAAGTATAGTGAGTACAATTTTTTTTAAAAAAAATTATCCAGAGATTGAGTTCAACACCTTTTTGTTGTTTCTAACCAGCTTTAGTATTATTTCGTCTTTATTTCTTTACAATGTATTGCGGCTCAACAGTAACTTTTTGTTGGCTCAGCTTGTTGCCAATTTTTGGAAATTTGTGCTGCTTATATTAGCCGCACTATTCTATTTCAAGCAATCCGATAAGTTGGAAGTATTTGTAGCATGTTTGTGTTTTTCAATCATCGGTTTTTTTGCGCTCTGTTTGATTTATGTGTTTCGCACCATACAATTTAAATTTACTACACCCGCTTCTTCACTAGAAATTATTTCTACGGCTTCTAATTTTTTTATAGCCATTGCCTCTTTTTCGCTAATTACATTCGCCGACCGTTTTATCATCGAGAAAAAGTTTAATTACATTACCCTGGGTGAGTTCTTTTACCTCACCAACTTTTTTTTGGCTCCTTTTACTATCCTTCAAAACTATGTTGGCTTCAAGCAACTCATTTTATTTAAAAACGATTTCAACCTTAATTACTATTTTCGTTACAACCGAAAAATTATTTTTTTCGGCATTTTTCTGGCCTTCTTTTTATTTGTATTTGCGACAGGACTTAATTATTACAAGATATTGAGCTATCAATTTAACAACTACACCATTATTGCGCTGCTTTTAGTTATAGGTATAATTCGATTGTATTCGTCCTCCATAATTTCTGCCTTTGAGGCAAAAAGCACTTTGTCATACTTGAGAATATCAAATGTGCTTATTGTGGCTTTTACTGTGCTAATTTTGCTGTATGCGTATTATTTTTGCCATACCATTCAATCGATCTTAATCTGTGTGATAGCGGTTTGGTGTTTGAGGTGTCTCATACATAGACAACTATTGCTTCACCAATATAAAAGGAGTTCATAATGGCAATTACCTTAAGAAAACTCTACGTATTTATATTTTTTCTGGGCCTTTTTTTTATTCCTTTCAACTCGTTTGAAGGGATTCAAGTATTGGGCGAATTTAAAGGGGAGTATGGTGCACATTTCCTTTTTTTGGCCTTTTTAATTTTGCTTGTTGACACCTTTCGTTCCTCGGTTTTTTCGATACCCTATAGCAATTTTGTTTTTCAGCTGGTTGTTATTTTTTTGGCGTGGTGCGTATTGGCTTCGTTTTTTAACGCCCCTTCTATTTTTGAAAGTTACTACAAACGAACCACTGGATTCAGCAGGTTTGTGCGGCAGTATTTTGCATTGCTACTTTCGAGTGTATTGTTGTTTTTGTTGTATTGGAATGTGATTGTTAAAATGGACAGGCAACAAATACTCTGTAAAATCAGGCGTGTTTTTTTGTATTCGTTCATCGCTGTTTCTATCTATGCTTTTTTTGAGATTTTATATCTCTCTTTCGGCTTTTTTCCGGCCTACCAAATTCTGAAGTTTTTTGAGTATTTCCCATTTGTAGAATTCACCCAAGATTCCAGCAATCGAATTTCATCGGTTTGCTTTGAGGCTCCTGCTTTGGCTACTTTTTTGATTTCAACCGCCGGTTGGATGTTTAGTTATATCCTCACCAACAAAGGAATCACAAAGTACATCCCAACGGCAGTTGTACTGATACTCACCTATTTTTCTGGTTCAAGAACCGCATTAATTGTGGTGGTTTTTCAGCTGCTTGTTTTTTTGTCAATTTTACTAACTAAACAACAAAGAGTGCGCGCATTGGGGTATTCTGTTGTCACCATATTGGCGCTTACTACCTTGGTTTTTATTTCAAATGGCGATAAGATTATAAGAGATGTAGAGAAAAAAATAGAATCCTTAGATTTTCGTGGCAATTTAAAAACCAATATTTCAAACAAATCCCGTTTTGGAATACAATATGCCAATTTGGTGGTATTTACCCAAAACCCTATCGTTGGCGTTGGGTTTGGCCAGCAAGGGTTCTTTGCGCGTAACCATTATCCGGGCTGGGCGGTGAAAGACAATTTTGAGTTTAAGAATTTATATCTTGACAAAACCAACCCCATGTTTCCACCGGGCTATAATATGTACATTCGACTATTGGCCGAGACAGGGATTATTGGTTTTTTACTTTTTGTTTATCTGCTTTACATTGTGGTTCATCTTACCAAAAAGAGAATTAAAGAAAGCACAAATCAGATTGACAAAACGCTCGCCATAATTTTACTCATTTCATTTTCCGGATTTATTCTAAATTGGCTGCAGTTAGACACCTTTAGAATGTATGGTTTTTGGTTGAGTTTAGCGATATTAATCAACCTATCTAAGAAAAAAAAATATACCGGTAGATGAAAAATGAAACAGTGATTTTAATGCCCAACTACAATGACGCAAGGGGCTTAAAAAAATCGTTAAGTGTAATTTCAGCGCACGAAGAAATTGATGTTTTAATTGTAGATGATGGCAGCACTTCCGATTTGCTAAACGAAGTCGAACTACAAGCCAGCTTTAAAGGAAAAGGCCAACTGTACTTTTTGTACATGAAAGAAAATGGAGGCATAACAAAGGCCTTAAACGCCGGGCTTGAATACCTAAAGGACAAGCACTACACCTATATTGCGCGACTGGATGCGGGCGATATTTGTTTAAACGACCGATTTAAAGTACAAGCCGATTTTTTAAAAAACAACCCCGACATCCACATGGTGGGTTCGCATATCATCGTAAAGGATTTGCAGGGCAATTTCTTGTTTAACATAAAAGTGCCCACAGACCCAGCAAACATGAAAAACCTCATGTTTGTGAGTTCTTCAACGATTATTCACCCCACGATTATGTTTAAAACCGAAATCCTGACTAAAATAAGCAGCTACCCTACAAAATATTACACAGAAGATTACGCCTTTTATTTTGAAGTGCTTAAATACTTTAGAATTTCAAACATTGATCAGTTTTTGTTAGAGAAAGAACTCAATCCCAACAGCATGTCTCTTAAGAATAGAAAAAGACAAGCTTCGGCACGCTTGGATGTAATCAAAGATAATTTTTACTTTGGCTTTTACCCAATTTATGGGTTGCTTCGAAATTATATTTTATACCTTGTTCCCAACAGTACAATTATCAGCATTAAGAAACTACTTTTTAAATAAAGACTTTGTTTGCCGACATTTTTTATCTTACAGCATGGTTAAAATCAAATATTTTATTGGCAATTCCTACGACTATCTATGTGCATTGATACTCGTTTTTTTGCCATTTTCAGCCAGTATTCCAAACTTGCTTTTGGCACTTTTGCTTTTGTTCTATCTGATTGATTTTGATTTTAAATTTCAAACCAGTTACCCCAAGCCTTTTGTTTTTCTGAGCATTTTAATTGCCTATTTGTTTGTTAAAGCCCTTTTGAACGGCTCGTTTATGGTAGATTTTACTTACTATAAAAAATACCTGTACCTCATACTGTTGCCTGTATTATTTTTTAAAGTCAATCGGTTGAGTATGCTTAAAAACGTGGCTTTGCTCAGCATCAACGCCACAGTGCTTGTTTCCTGTTTTAAAATAATGAGGTTTCATTCGAGTTTTGGTTATTTTCCTTTTGGTGATGGCTGGGCCACAAATTTTGTATTGGTTTTAGAGCGTCCCTATGCTGGAATTTTTAGTGTACTAGCAGCCATTATCTCATTTGACCTGATGCGAAAGGCCGAAAAGCGGAAATACCTCTACGCGCTTAGTTTATTGTTATCGGTTGCTTTTATTGCGTTTATATCCATCCGCATTTCTATTTTGACCTTGTTTTTTATTTTCTTGTTGTATGTCTTTTTGTATTCACAACTTTCTTTGCGGCGCAAACTCCTGCTATTTGGCTCAATGCTTGTGCTGGTTTTTGCACTTTTTGCGGTAAATAAAAACATATCAAAGCGTTTTTTTATTGAAAAATCACTAGGAAAAACCATCGAAACCACCAAGCAATATGAACCACGTGTAGTTATTTTAGCTTGTGCCAAATCGATTGTTGAACAGCCCACCTTTTCATATTTGTTTGGCACAGAATCAAATACAGCAATACAGAACAGTTTAACCAATTGTTACAAAGAAACGGTGCTGGATTATTCAAGGCAAAAGTGGTTTCTCTATCAAAATTTTAATACACACAGCCAGTTTGTTGATCTCTTTTTGCTGGGTGGAATAGTAGCCATACTCTTTTTTATTTGCTTTTTGTTCTCCTATTTCATGGCGGTTCGACGCAGTTTTAATGCTGTTGCAATTGGCGTAGCATTCCTCTCGATATTACTAATTGAGAATGTTTTTCACCGTCAATTCGGATGTTTTATTTTTAGTATATTTACCGCCTTGTATTTGAGAGAAGAAGGAATTAATGGAAAAATCAAAAGTTAGAATAGCCCATGTTTTACATTCGGTGGGCGGTGTTGATGTCTCTGTTAGATTAATCGTAAACAACCTCAATTCCGATTTGTTTGAGAACACCATTATTCACGGAAAACACGATTCTCACGAACCATTTTTAAACAACAAAGGAGAAGCGGTTGCCGAATACAGAACCAATATTATTCGAAACATTTCTCTTTTTCAGGATGTCAAGTCGATTTTAGACACCATTCGTTACCTTAAAAAAAACCCCCACAATTTGATTCATGCCCATAGCGCAAAAGGTGGAGTGATCGGGAAAATTGCGGGTATGGTTGTGGGTATAAATTCAGTTTATACTCCCCAGGCGTTTTCATATTTGAGCTCTCAAAATAAATTTAAACGCTTTCTTTTTTTATGCATCGAGCGGTTGCTAGCCAATAAAAAAGGAATGTTACTTGCCTCTTCAGCTTCAGAGCAAGAAAGAGCTATTACTGAAGTAAGGTACACTCCTGCAAATACAGCTGTTTTTTCGAACTGCATTGAACCGATCGAAGGCATTTCTCCATTAACAATAGATAAAACCTGGCCAGACGAATACATTTGCACGGTAGGCAGACCTTCCTATCAAAAAAACATCGAAATGATGATTGAGGCTTTGCATCAAGTTCGTCAAACCCACGCAATTCACCTCGTGATTATGGGAGTAGGCCACCACGTTGGCCAGTTGGAGTCAGTAAAAAATCTAATTAAGAAATTAGAATTAACGTCTGCGGTTACCTTGCTGGATTGGACGGCTAGAACCGATGTGTTCAACATTATAAGCAAGTCTAAATTCTATCTTTCTACCGCTAGATACGAAGGAATGCCGTATTCGGTAATAGAAAGTTTAGCACTTTCCAAGCCTTGTGTGGTTACCGATTGTGACGGAAATAGAGATTTAATTCAAAACGGCCATAACGGCTATGTTGTTGCCCAAGACGATCTTGATGGATTTGTCGAGAAAGTTAGCTTGTTATTAAACAACGCTGATTTGTGTGCAACAATGTCGATGCAAGCCAAACAATCATTTGATGCGAATTACAACATTAAAAATAATATTCAAAAACTAGAGTCGATATACCAACAGGCCGTATAACGTATTTTTAGTTTCGTGAAATAACAAACAAACCCTAATGTTTTTGAACCAACTAATTCAGAAAGAAAAATTTCAACCGGGAATAATCGGACTATTCATCAATCATAATTTTCTGATTCGGACGCTCTTGTTTTCAGCAATCCGAAAGCGTGCGCACCTATTAAATGGGGTTTTGCTTGATTTTGGTTGCGGGACAAAGCCCTATAAATCGTTTTTTAAAAACACCTCTTCCTACATTGGAGTAGATTATAAAATAGAAGGAAGAGAAAACAAACAACGTGAAGTAGACGTGTTTTATGACGGAACTACCATTCCGTTTGAAGACAAAAACTTTGATTCGATTTTGTGTACCGAGGTGTTGGAACACGTGTTTAACATTGACGAATTGCTTAAAGAATTCAATCGCGTCTTAAAAATAAACGGTACTGCACTTATTACTACTCCCTTCATGTGGGAGGAGCACGAGATGCCCTATGATTTTGCCCGATACACCACACCCGCTTTGCAGAGCATGTATGAAAAGAATGGGTTTGAAATAATCGAAAAAACAAAATCGGGAAACTACCTTACGGTGATTTTTCAGTTTCAACTCAATTACATTAAAAACATTCTACCAGAAAATAAATTTTTAAAGCATGCTTTCTTATTCCCCTTTATATTTCTCTTTAATTTTCTAGGAACTTTTTTTAGTTTCTGCTTGCCATCAGACCAAACCGCTTATTTTAATAACGTCTTTGTTTTGGTTAAAAAATCAGATTTGTAATTGGTTGTAAAAAATTAAAACAACCAATCAAAAAGGACAATCAAAGAAGCGAATTTTTGGATTAAAAAGAATTCGTTTTTTTAGCAAGTTTCTTTTGATTTTCATTTGCTTCCGATTATTTTTGGCTCGAATTTTTCAACAATTATACATGCGTTAATTTATATGTAATCTGTTGAAAATCAAATCATTTATAAAAACAACGCCAAGCTTGAACGTGTAAAATTATTGGCTTCTTAAATAAATACTAAAATTTATATAAGAAAAAGATAAATTTCTCGTTGTGGTATGCAAACCAAAACTAATGAAACGAATTTTAATTACTGGAGCCGCAGGTTTTTTGGGCTCTCATTTGTGTGATCGATTTATTGCCGAAGGCTATTATGTAATTGGAATGGACAACCTGATTACAGGCGACCTGAAAAACATCGAACACCTGTTTAAACATCCTCATTTTGAATTTTATCACCACGATATCACCAAGTTTGTTCACATTCCTGGACAATTGGATTATATTTTACATTTTGCCTCTCCAGCCAGCCCTATCGATTACTTAAAAATACCCATTCAAACCTTAAAGGTGGGTTCTTTGGGTACACACAATTTATTGGGATTGGCACGCAACAAAAAAGCGCGCATACTCATTGCTTCAACCTCTGAAGTGTATGGCGATCCATTGGTGCACCCACAAACCGAAGAATATTACGGCAACGTAAATACCATTGGTCCTCGTGGGGTTTATGATGAAGCCAAACGTTTTCAAGAATCCATTACCATGGCTTACCACACCTTTCACGGAGTGGAAACCCGCATCGTGCGTATCTTTAATACCTACGGACCTCGTATGCGACTAAACGACGGTCGTGTTATTCCTGCCTTTATCGGTCAAGCGTTGCGTGGCGAAGATTTAACCATCTTTGGCGATGGCATGCAAACCCGTTCATTTTGTTATGTAGATGACCAAGTTGAAGGCATTTTCCGCTTGTTGCATTCGGATTATGTGTATCCAGTAAACATTGGAAACCCGGACGAAATCACCATCAAAGATTTTGCCGAGGAGATCATTAAACTTACCGGAACCAATCAAAAGGTAGTGTATCATCCGCTACCCATAAACGATCCATTGCAGCGCCAACCCGACACCACCAAGGCCAGAGAATTATTGGGCTGGGAAGCCAAAGTAAACCGCGCCGAAGGAATGAAAATTACGTATGAATATTTTAAATCCTTGTCGTCAGAGGAGCTTCTGAAAGAAGAACACAAAGATTTCACAGGTTATATTCATTAAACCCAATGGTGGCACCCGCAGGTAGATATTCCAAATACATTCGTCCCATCAGCATATCATTTGATCTGTTGGTGATAACTTTTTTGTCTTTGTATTTCTTCCGCGATTTGGGGTTAAACAACCCTTTGTATACTGTATATCAATTGATTGCCTGGGGTTTTGTTGCCTTTTTTTCTAAGTTTTATGAGGTATACCGATTTACTACACCGGTAGAAATAATTACAAAATTAGTAAAACAAGGTATTTTGTTTTTGCTGGTGGTAATTGCCTTTTTCCCTTTTGACAAGACAGCTCTATTTAGCGGACGAGCAATTGCTATTTTCATGAGTTGCAGTTTTATTCTCATTAGCGGATTCAAATACATCTTGTTTTACTACCTCAGAAAATACCGTTTGGTAACGGGAAGCAATTATAGAAACGCTGTAATAATTGGCTATACTCCCGAGGCAATTAAGCTTAAAGAGCTGTTTGAAACCCGAAACGAATTTGGGTATCGCTTTTTAGGTTACTTCTCCGACAAGAAGTCCAATGCCCATATTACGGGCAAGGTTGATCAAATTAAAGAGTTTGTTTTACTTCATAAAGTCGACGAAATTTATTGCTCGCTCAATGAAATTTCTAACGAGCAATTGAAAGACTTGGTGGAGTTTACCGATGAATACCGAAAA
Organism: Bacteroidota bacterium; assembly: GCA_046051465.1. Taxonomy (GTDB): domain Bacteria; phylum Bacteroidota; class Bacteroidia; order Flavobacteriales; family Flavobacteriaceae; genus Flavobacterium. The sequence goes on from JBJOOG010000093.1 coordinate 27,571, forward strand.
ACAATTAAGTTTATTCCCGACAGTAAAGCCATTTTCTCCAAGAATTTAAAGATTGATTACTACGAGTTTTTCCCGGTTCTTTCTTTGCAACGCACGCTGTTACACGATCCCATCACAAAAGTATTTAAACGATTATTTGACATTATTTTCTCTCTTTTTGTATTGGTTTTTTTATTGTCTTGGTTGGTACCTATTTTGGCAATTTTAATCAAACTTGAATCAAGAGGACCAATCTTTTTTAAACAAGGACGCCCAGGCATAGAGGAGAAAGAGTTTTTTTGCTTTAAGTTTCGCTCCATGAAAATCAACAAAACAACCGAGCAAGAAGCCTCTAAAAACGATCCACGGGTAACCAAAATTGGCCGATTTATCCGCAAAACCAGCATTGACGAAATGCCGCAGTTTTTAAACGTACTTATGGGCGACATGTCGGTAGTGGGACCTCGTCCGCATTTGTGGTCGCAAAACAAAGCCTACGGCAATAAAATTAAAAAATACATGGTGCGTCATTATGTTAAACCCGGCATTACGGGCTTGGCTCAGGTACGTGGATTTCGTGGTGAAATTGAGAATGATGAAGACATGATTAATCGCATCAAGTACGATGTATTTTACATTGAAAATTGGTCGCTAATTTTAGATATAAAAATCATTGCCCAAACGGTGATTAACATTTTCAAAGGCGAAGAAAAAGCCTACTAAAAAACCCCTTTTTTACACAGATTTTTTACTTGTTTGCTCACATCAAATTGTGTGCGTGAGGTGTTTAAAACTGCTACTTTCAGTTGGTTTAATTTGGCAGGAGATAATGCAGCTATTTCTATCAATTTCTGATTCGTTTCGTGGTAATCGCCAACAGCAGCAACCCATCCTAATTCATATTGGTTTACAAGCTCTGCTCCTTCGCCGCCACCAAAATAAAGTGCAGGAAATCCCAATGCGCTGTATTCAAAAATTTTAGACGGCACTGAACCATATATTCTCGTTTTTAATGGAATCAAAGCAACATCAAAATGTTGCAGTTGTTGGTGTAATTCTTTTCGGTCGAGCATGCCGTGAAAATGCCAATTGGATCGTGGGTTTTTGGCTAATTCGGCTTGTATAGCCTCCTTTTCGGCTCCATCGCCAAACAAATGCAACTCCATATTTGTTGGTAATTCCAACTTTACACAGAGTTCTAATACACCTTGCGCTACACCCAATAAGCCCGCATAAAAAAGCTTTATCGGTCGAACGGCTTCAGGCATGTTCTCAATTTCTACCTGACCATGTTGCGGAAAATTGCGATACAAATACAGCGGTTTGTGAGAAACAAAACGGCGGATGTGCGTTAAAATTTCTTCGGATTGCCCCAAAATTACAGTTGCTTTTTGGTAGATGAATTGTTCCATTTTTTGGGCAATGCTGTGGGACAGCGAACCCGATTGAAGTGCTTTTAATTCGATGGCTGCCAAAGGCCACAAATCAGACACATTTAAAATTATTTTTTTGTTTTTCAAGCGCAGCAAGGCCACCGAAACAAAAGACAGCAACAAGGGCGGCGATTGCACAATTACTTTGTGCGGTGTTTTTTTGAAACCAAGGTAGAGCAATAAACTCAACACAAATGAGAGTACCGAAAATAAACGTACTAATTTGTTTTTACTCACGCTGGGATAAATCCATAGTCTGGAAACACGAATCCCACTTTGATTTTCAGTTACATGAAATTTTCCCTTGTAGTCAGCAAATAATTTGCCGTGTGGATAATTCCCCAATGGACAAATTACCTGAACTGCATAGCCATTTTCCTGCAATTGCAGTGCCAGTTGTTCAATGCGATTGGCCGCAGCCCCTTTTTCGGGCGGGTAGTAATTAGAAATAATGGCAATGGATTCATTCATACAACTGAAGGTCTATTCAATACGATGGGCATTTAGCAATACGCTTATAATTCGTTCGGCTGCTTTGCCGTCCCACAAAGGCGGAATTCCGCGAGCAGGCATTCCTTTTTGCATAAATGCACCAAAAAGTTTGCTCAAGTTTTCGATTGAATCGCCAACTAAGGTATTGGTTCCAATGGTTTGGGTTTCGGGTCGTTCGGTAGTAGTACGCAGCGTGAAACACGGAATACCCAACACCGTTGTTTCTTCTGAGAGCCCACCCGAATCGGTAATCACGGCATAGCTATTTTGTACCAAATACATAAAAGCCAAATAGCCTTGCGGCTCTACAAATAGAATATTGGGCAAATCCAACTGCGCTTGAGCCAAGATTGCTTGCGTGCGTGGATGAATGGGAAAAATAATTTTTTTATCACCGGCCAAGGCATCAATTCCCATTAGCAATTTTACTAAATGATCCAAGTTGTCCACGTTTGACGGCCTATGCAAGGTAAGCACGAGGTAGTTTTTTGCGGCTAATTCAAGTGAATTCCAAAAATTGGGTTGTTTAAATCGGGGACTATTTTGGTACAAGGTATCAATCATCACGTTGCCCACAAAGTGAATATTAGCCGCTGCAACCCCTTGCTTAAGCAGATTTTCACCTGCTTGTTCAGAGGTCGTAAAGAAATAATCCGTAAGACTATCGGTTACTATGCGGTTGATTTCTTCAGGCATACTCCAATCACCCGAGCGAATTCCAGCTTCAACATGGGCTACTGCAACGCCTGCTTTTTTGGCCACAATCGCACAAGCCATGGTCGAATTGACATCGCCAACTACCAAAACCAAATCGGTTGGATTGGCTTGTAATTCTTGCTCAAAAGCCACCATAATTGCTCCGGTTTGCGCAGCTTGTGTGCCGCTTTTCACCTCAAAATTTACCTGCGGTTCGGGTATACCCAGTTCCTCAAAAAAGGTAGCGCTTAGGTTGGCATCATAATGCTGACCGGTATGCACCAATCGGTAATGCAATGCATCACCTGTTTTTTGTCTGCGCTGAATGGCTGCAATCAGCGGTGCAATTTTGATGAAATTTGGCCGTGCTCCGGCTACAAGTGTAATGCGCATAGTATTAATTCAGCAGTGAAATAAATTGTTTTAATTTTCCATTAGCCCCGCGATTCATCTGGTCTTTTAGCACAAAATGCAGTTGCAACTGCGGTTCTAAAAAGTCGCTAATTACTTTTGAAATATGTTGCTCTTCTGCTTTTGTAAAAGCCAATTCACTCACATACTCAATTTCAAAAGTATCTATTTTGGTTTGTTTGATCACAAATTCTTTTACCTTGCTTTGGTCGTCAAATAGGGCTTTGGTTATCGAATAAAAGGCCATGCCCGCTGCCCGTTTTCCGCTGGGCAGTTGAATAACATCATTGGTACGTCCAATTAGTTTTTGAAGGATTGGTTTTTGCGGCGTACTGCGTGGGTCGAGAATCCCGTAATCGCCCACATCATACCGAATAAAGGGCATCGCTTTATTGAATAATTGAGTTACAATAATTCGGCCTTCTTGACCGTAGGGCAATACATTTCCATGTTCGTCCACAATCTCTACCAGGCAGGTTTCGGCATTCACAAGCCATTCGCCCTGGGCATTTTCAAAGGCAATGAGATCAACTTCAGAGGCACCATATTCATTAATAACAGGGACTCCCAGTGTTTTTTCAAGGAGAATATTATCCGATTCAAATAACATTTCGGAGGTGACTACACAGCATTTTAAACTCGGACAAAGCGTTTTCAGCACTTTGTTTTTGGATTCCAAGTGTTTGGCCAACAACACAATGGAGCTGGTATAGCCATTGATATAATCAAAGCGTTTACTGGCAAATTCTTGTATGATTTTATTGAGGCCTTCATCCGACAAATCAAAAATATTCATCCGGTACCGATTACTCAGAAAATCCTTAATACGCAGCATTTTTTGTGGCCAATACGCCATAGGCATCCCATAAAAACGGGCTTGATACGAGGCGTTAAAATCGATGCCGTGCCAGGCAAATTTGCGCATAATGTTGGCCCAAATTAAAGCATGACAATTTTTGTCTTTGGCAAACACCATGGGGTCGCCGCTAGAACCAGAGGTTTTGTTGAGGTAGCAATTTTTTTCTGAAAAGCCCTCAGAAAATCGCTCGGACAAGGGCACTTGATAATCTTTTTTTTGCATAATGGGCAACTGTTCCCAAGTAATTGGATTAGAGGAGCCAACTTTTTTTTGGTAGAAAGCATTGTGCTGCAAATGAAAATCCAACAGGGCTTTTTTTTGGGCTTCGAGTTGAATTATAAATTGATTTTTGGGGATATCAACAAGGGTATTCAAGTGTTGTTTGGCCCACCGCAAGGGATAGCCATTGAGTTGCAACGAAAGGTCAAATAGCTTCAACACGAGTAATTTTTTACCAAAAATACTATTAATGCAGTAGGATTGGCAGAGCGACTTCTTTTTTTTGATTTTATTGCCCAAAAGCCCTTATTTTTGCGCCACAACACAAACCCACACAGCCATGCGAATTTTATTGTTAGGATCAGGAGGAAGAGAACATGCTTTGGCCTGGAAAATGCTACAATCGCCTTTATGCGAAAAGCTTTTTATCGCTCCAGGAAATGCCGGAACAGCAGCGATTGCATCTAATTTATCGCTTAATCTAACCGATTTTGAAGCCGTAAAAAACACCGTTCTTCAGGAAAAAATTGATTTGGTGGTGGTGGGCCCTGAAGATCCGTTGGTAAAGGGAATTTTTGACTTTTTTAAAGCCGACGAATTGTTGGCCGACATCCCGGTGATTGGTCCTTCAAAAGTGGGTGCCCAATTGGAAGGCAGCAAAGAATTTGCCAAAGAATTTTTGGTGCGTCACCATATTCCAACTGCAGCTTATGCAAGTTTTACCAAAGAAACAGTAGAACAAGGTTGTCAGTTTTTGGAAACTTTACAGCCGCCCTATGTACTCAAAGCTGATGGTTTAGCGGCCGGAAAAGGCGTGTTGATTTTACAAGATATAAAAGAGGCACAACAGGAATTGCGCCACATGTTGGTTGATGCCAAGTTTGGGCAAGCTAGCTCCAAGGTGGTGATTGAAGAGTTTTTAGACGGGATTGAATTGAGTTGTTTCGTATTAACCGACGGCAAAAGTTACAAAATCCTGCCAACGGCCAAAGATTACAAACGCATCGGAGAAGGCGATACCGGATTAAACACCGGAGGAATGGGCGCTGTTTCCCCAGTTCCATTTGCTGATGCTGTGTTGATGGAAAAAATAGAAACCCGCATTGTAAAACCTACCGTAGCAGGCCTGCAACAAGAAGGCATCGAATACAAAGGATTTATTTTTATTGGGTTAATCAACGTGAAAGGCGAACCGATGGTCATTGAATACAATGTGCGCATGGGCGATCCCGAAACCGAAGTGGTTATTCCGCGCATCCAATCGGATTTGGTAGCGATTTTTCAAGCGGTGTCCGAACAAAAATTAAACGAAGTGAATCTTGAAATAGATCCGCGAACAGCTACTACGGTAATGCTCGTTTCGGGAGGTTATCCAGAAGATTACGCCAAAGGCATGCCAATTTCTGGCCTAGAAACGGTAACTGATTCCCTTGTTTTTCACGCAGGAACGGCAAATAAAGAGGGGCAAGTTGTGAGTAATGGCGGCCGTGTGTTGGCGGTAACTTCATACGGAAATGATTTCCAAGAGGCACTAAAAAAATCGTATCAAAACATAGAGAAACTACATTTTGATACGATGTATTATAGAAAAGATATTGGCTTTGACCTTATTTAGTCAAAAACGAATGTGCCGTAGTATCTTGAAATTCTTCGTTGTTTGCTTTGTGTAATTGCAATTGTTTAATCCAGTATAGCATGGCTGCTGTACAGATTAACATGAAAATCCAATTGATAATGTTAGCTCCTGACCAGCTTGTCAATTCTAATTTTCGTAAAAAATCATGTGGCAAGAATAACACGTTTTCAAATAACCATTGTATTCCTTCGAAAAATGCTCTCATAATAGGGTGTTGTTGAATTTTAAACAAATAGTATATTTACTCCGCAAAAGTATAAAATATCCGCATGATTACAAGTCTTTTCAGAAAATCTACTCCATTAAATTATTCGATTGTTATTCTTGGAATGATTGGATTTGCCGGAACGTACTTTAGTCAAGCTGCGCTTGTGCCCGCCGACAATATGCCGTACTTGTTTGCCTTTGTTAAATTGGTGTTGTTATTTGCTGCAATTTTCATTACTAATTTTGTGGCTAAAAAAAATGCAATGAGCAAAGACAGCGCTTATACCGCCTTGTTTTGTGTGTTGCTTTTTGCCATTTTCCCCGCTGTTTTTTTGAACCTCAAGTTGTTGTTCGCTCAATTTTTTGTGTTGCTTTCTCTTCGAAGACTGGTTTCATTACACACCATGAAGTCGGCCAAAGAAAAATTGTTTGATGCGTCCTTGTGGATTTTTGTGGCTTCGCTATTTTATTTTTGGAGTATTTTGTTCCTTGTTTTGGTTTACATTTCCATACTTTTTCATACCGCACGCGATTACCGCACTTGGTTTTTACCAGCCTTGGCTTTTGTAACCGTATCGTTGTTGTATCTTTTTGCCGCCTATTTTTGGAACCCGGTTTGGATAGACAACTTGCAACAACATGCAGCATACAGCACCCATTTTACATTCGATTCTCAAAACACAAGCGATTTGTTGCTGCTGATTTATTTCTCAGTTGCTTTATTTTCTGCACTTGCCATGTCAATTTCATTAGCCAACCGTCCATTATTGCAACATTCGTCGTATAAAAAAGTACTTTCTGCCTTGGTCTTGGCTTTTGCCATCTATGGTTTAGCTCCCCATAAATCATCAGAAGTAGCGGTGTTTAGTATTTCCCCTTTGGCTATTATTTTGACAAGTCAAATAGAAGCACTTTCAAGCAAATGGCAAAGAGAAGTTTTCTTAGTTGCTCTTATTCTTGGTGCTGTAGTGGCTTTTGTGCTTCAGTTATAATTTAGGACCATAGGCCAAATCGCCCGCATCGCCCAAGCCTGGGATGATGTAGTTTTTTTCATTTAGTCGTTCATCCAACGAAGCCACCCATACATGACAATTGGCGGGAATGGTTTTTTGCAGATGTGCAATGCCTTCGGGCGCCGCAATCACCACTGCAATGTGCACTTCATGTGCCTCATTTTCTTGGTGTAGTTTTTGAATAACCGCTTCGATTGATTGTCCGGTAGCCAACATCGGATCTAACAACAATACAGTTTTGTTGGTAAACGAAGGAACGGCTTGGTACTCCACTTTGATTTCAAAATAGTCATCCTGATTCGGGTGGTAGCGATAGGCCGAAACAAAGCCATTTTCAGCCCGGTCGTAAAAATTCATAAAGCCTTGGTGCAAACTCAAACCGGCACGTAATATTGAGCATAAAACTACTTCGTGTTTTAACTGCGCCGTGTGTTTTGTTCCCAAAGGAGTTTGTACCGATACAGCTTCATAGTCCAATGATTTACTAATTTCATAAGCCATGATTTCTCCGATGCGCTCCATGTTTTTTCGAAAACGCAGCCGATCCGTTTGAATGGTCACGTCGCGTATTTCGGATAAATAATGAGTAAGTAAACTATTTTGCTCGGAGAGGTAATGAATTTGCATGAAGTAAAAAATTTGTATTCGTTTATAAATGTATAAAAAGTATCTTTGTGGCCTAAAATTTACTCCTTATGTTTTCAAAATTAGCTTATTCCGTTTTTGAGCAAAGCATCATCGATTACCACAAACACGATAATGTGGATCAACCCATCGCCAATCCGTATGCCAAAGACCAA
>JBJOOG010000094.1:0-2505 GCA_046051465.1 Bacteroidota bacterium
AAATTACTTTAATCATAACTATTTTTTTGGTAATTAAATAGTAATTTAAAAATAGTAATAATATTCTTAATTTTCTATTTATCAATCAACTGTGTAATTTTAAAAATAAAAAAAGATTTTATTTTACGGTTTTCCTCATTTCCCCCAACAAAAAAGCCCAGATCACTCCGGGCTTTCTTTTTAAAGGCATATACGAACGTGTGGATCACTTGACCAACACAAATGTAGTTGTGGGAAAGGGTCCCATTTTACGGTTTTCCGTAAAACGAGAAAAAAATTGTTTATTGCATAGCTATCCTCTTCATTGTAGCCATTAATTCAACATTTAAAATTTAAAATTTAAAACATCACAATATTCCTCGATCTTTGGCTATACTAATTAAATGGACCAAGTTACGGGCGTTGAAGGCATCACGTAATCGGGCAATGCGCTTTTCGATGGCACTTTTGCTATGGGGCTTGATGCCTTGCTGGAGGAAGTACTCCCCTATTTCTTCTTGGTTCAAACCCGTGGCGAGTTGGCTTAATAAGGCTATTTCATAACTGTCTAAACTGACAAAACCCGATTCCTGCTGTACGTGATGCAATTCGGGGTCGATATACGGTACCTGCGCCGCAACCGCTTGAATAGCTTGCTTTAACTTTTCGATACTGCGGCGTCCTTTGACAACGTAGCCCATTACACCAAGCGTTTCTACTAATTTTTTTACACGATAGGGTTTGTCTTCAATCGTGTAGACAATGGTTTTTAGTTCGGGATACGTCAAATGAATCGCTTCTACCAAGGCTTCTCCTCCTTTTAAGGCGACATCGCGGTAGTCTTTTTCAAACGATAAGTCGGTAATCACCAAATCATAGGGCACGCCAGTACCGGCCGCTGCTTTTATTTTTGTCCACGCATCATCGCAATATTTTACCACGGTAATTTCTGAAACGCCTAAGGATTCCAACACTTGGCTTACCGATTGACTGATGCTATCAATGTCTTCTACTATAATTACTTTTTGAACCATAACCGTTATTTGGGTAGTATGAATTTAAGGGCACAACCTGTGGGTTGGTGCGTTTCAAAACTAATACTTCCGCCCAAGGTTAAAATACGGTTTTCCACATTTACCAAACCATTTTTTGGATGTACTGCAGTAGGCATACCTATTCCATTGTCTTCATACTGTACCATTAACGCACTGCTGTTGGCTTCAAAGGTTATTTGTACCCGGTTGGCACCACTGTGTTTTTTCATGTTCACCAACAACTCTTGCAGTACGCGGTACAGTGTAATTTTGGAAGTGGGTGCCAAAGAATTCCAATCGATTCGTTCTACATTTAAGGCAATCACTGCAACGGTTGCCGAACTGAATCCCGACATGAGTTCGAGCAATTCCTCTTTGAATGTTAGCCCTGTTTCGATGGCACCTGTTGAACGCGATAGGAATCGGGTGCGTTGGTAAATTTCTTCCAGGTGATCCAAAACCGCTTCTTTGTTTGGGGAATCCGGTGTTTGGTTTTCCACAAAAGAGAGCGTCTTAAACACGTCATTGGCCAATTCATCATGCAGTTGCTTGGATAAGCGTAGTTCGGTCGCATATACCGCCTGTAGTTCCCGTTGACGGGCGCGCAAACGGAGTATGTAGGTTGTAATTACACTCAATACAATTAGCAGTACTAGCAATCCCACAAGGCTGATGATCCAACCGCGGAATTGGGCATTTTCTTTTTTCTCCTTTTTGGCATCGTATAAAATGCTGGTGAATTGGGCTTTGGCCTGCGCTTTTGCATGTTGTAAACTATCCGAGAGTTGCAAAAATGTGCGCATATACATTTTTGCATCCTTTGCATCGGCAGCATTGATGGCATACTGTAAAGCTTCTAATCGGTCTTCTGGATTATGGCATTGTTGGGCATAATTATACGCCTTTTTCGCCCAAAATAAGATGCTGTCTTTTTGATTTTGTAGTTGATAATAATGGGCATAATGCATGGCACTTGACGTTAGACCTTGCTTATTTTGCAACGAATCCCGTAATCGGTAGCCGGTATCTAGGGCGGCTTTCCCTCCGTTGTGTTTCAATTTCAAGGCGATAATTCCCCAATTATCATAAATCATGGCTTTAGTTTGGGGCAAAGTATCCAATGCGCGCTCATTTTTCAAACGACCAAATAGCTCCATTGCCTTTGAAAACTGTTGGGCTTTACTGTAGACATAGCCTAAATTGTTTTGAACAATCAAACGATCTTCTACATTAGTGAGTTGAGGCAAACACTGTTGGTAAACTGCAATGGCCGGTGCATAATTTTCTAAGTGTGTATAACTATTGGCTAAGGCAATACTAGCATTACGGCGGTAGATGGGTTCGGTATCTAGTTTTAAAGTTTGTGTTAGCACTGAATCGGCACTGTGGTAATCTCCGAATTGATTTTGAATTTTTGCCATTTCGATCTGACTGTAGGCGGTCCAATTGGGAGTCGTATCAGAGCAATAGGTTAAGGATTGATTATAAAAAC
>JBJOOG010000095.1:0-2906 GCA_046051465.1 Bacteroidota bacterium
ATAAAAATAGACATAGTAAACCCGATTCCACCCAAAATCCCTGCGCCAAAAAGTTGCTTCCATTTTAAATCGGTAGGCAAATGGCTCCAGCCCAATTGGGTTGTTCCATAAGCAAATAGAAATATGCCAAGGGGCTTTCCTATCACTAAGCCAAGAATTATGCCCAAACTACTGGAATGTAACAAAGCTGTTCCGATGGATCCGGATAAAGGCAAACACGTATTGGCCAAGGCAAACAAAGGTAAAATGACAAAGCCAACTGGGAAATGCAATTTCCGTTGCCAACGATACGAAATGGACGTTTTATCGCCTTTTCCAAACGGCAACGCAAAGGCGAGCAATACTCCAGCAATGGTAGCATGTATGCCCGAATGCAGCATAAAATACCACAGGGCAATCCCGCCAATCGCATAAGGCCAAAAGGAGTGAATGCGCAAACGGTTACAAAGCAGTAATGCCCCAAAAATACCCAATGCAATGGCCAAATTTATAAAAGTCAAGCTTTTGGTGTAAAAAATAGCAATCACGAATATGGCGCCCAAATCATCGACTACGGCCAGGGCGGTTAAAAATATTTTAAGTGAGGTGGGTACTTTTTTTCCCAGTAATGAAAGTGCGCCTACGGCAAAGGCAATATCAGTAGCCATGGGAATTCCTGCACCCGATTGGGAAGCAGTTCCCCAGTTGAAGGCCAAATAAATTCCGGCAGGAATCAACATGCCACCCAAGGCTCCAAATAAAGGCAAGCTCGCTTTTTTGAGGTTGGACAATTCTCCGGCATAGATTTCGCGTTCCAATTCGAGTCCAATGAGCAAGAAAAAAATAGCCATCAGCCCGTCGTTGATCCATTCCACGAGGGTGTGACTGCCAAGCGGCATTTTCCAAAACTGAATATACGATTCCTGAAAAACTGAATTGGCCAACAGCAGCGATAACAAGGTAACAGCTATGAGTACAAGGCCGCTAGCTTTTTCGTTTTCGAAGAATTCGGTAAATAGTTTGGATGCTCTCATCTAGAAAAAAAACGCCCTGATTTCTCAAAGCGTTAATGTATTATTTGGTTATGGTTTGTTTTCTGTCAGGACCTACCGATACAATTTTAATCGGTACGCCCAGTTCAGCTTCAATAAACGCGATATATGTTTTGAGCTCAGCTGGTAGTTCCTCATAGCTGTGCATACCTGTTAGATCGGCTTTCCATCCTTTGAATTCAGTGTACACTGGTGTTACGTTTTCGGGTTCAATGGTGTAGGGTAGGTGGCTAATTTCTTGGCCATTGTATTGATATGCGGTGCACACTTTTAAGGTTTCAAAACCCGAAAGCACATCGCCTTTCATCATCATCAATTGGGTAACGCCGTTAATTTGCACAGCATATTTCAAGGCCACCAAATCGAGCCAACCGCAACGTCTTTTGCGTCCGGTAACCGAACCAAATTCATTGCCCACTTTGGCCATGATGTCGCCGGCTTCTTCAAAGTCTTCGGTAGGAAACGGTCCACTGCCTACGCGGGTTGTGTAAGCTTTAAAAATACCATATACTTCTTTGATTTTATTGGGGGCAATACCCAAACCAGTGCAGGCACCAGCGGCCGTAGTGTTGGATGATGTCACAAACGGATAAGTTCCAAAATCAACGTCGAGCAAGGAGCCTTGAGCCCCTTCACACAAGATGGATTTACCCGCTTTTTGTGCTTGAAACAAATACTCTTCACTGTCAATGAAGGTCAATTTTTTGAGTTCTTCGATGGCCGTAAAAAATTCGGCTTCGAGTTCTTGTAAGTTGTATTGAATGGCCACGTCATAATACGAGATCATGGCTTCGTGTTTGTCGGCGAGGGCACGGTACCGTTCTTTGAAATCGGCGAGTTCAATGTCGCCAACCCGAAGTCCGTTACGACCGGTTTTGTCCATGTAGGTGGGGCCAATGCCTTTTAAGGTTGATCCAATTTTGGCTTTCCCTTTGGCCGCTTCGGAGGCCGCATCGAGTAAACGGTGCGTAGGCAAAATGAGGTGTGCTTTGCGCGAAATGAATAATTTTTTGGTAATGTCAAGATTGAACTTGGCCAATCCGTCAATTTCGGTGCTAAAAACTACTGGATCAATTACAACTCCGTTGCCAATAATATTGATGGAATTGGGGTGAAATATTCCCGAAGGTATGGTACGCAACACGTGTTTAATACCATCAAATTCTAGGGTATGTCCGGCATTTGGTCCGCCTTGAAAACGAGCAATAATATCGTAATTGGAGGTGAGTACGTCTACGATTTTTCCTTTTCCTTCATCGCCCCATTGCAATCCGAGTAGTAAGTCTGCAGTCATGTTGTTGTGTTGTTTGTAGTTTTATTTGTTGTGGTTTATGCGTTAGGGATTGAAACGGAAATCCTTTTTGCGACAAGCATTGGCGTAAAAAGATTGGGAGTGAAAAGCCCGACCGTTAGGGAACGCCATTTAATTTTTAATTATTCATTTTTAATTACCTTTTTGTTTCCGTAGAGGTACAGCGAGTGGTTGTGAATTTCAATGTCAAAAATTTCTTCGATGGTTTTTTTGATCAATTGGATGCGCGGGTCACAAAACTCAATCACTTCACCGCTGTCGGTCATGATGATGTGGTCGTGCTGTTTGTCAAAATAGGACTTTTCGTAATGCGCCTGATTTTGACCAAATTGGTGCTTGCGGACCAAAGCACAATCCAAAAGCAATTCGATGGTGTTGTATAAGGTGGCACGACTTACGCGGTAGTTTTTGTGTTTCATTTTGAGGTACAAATTCTCGATGTCAAAATGCTCCTCGCTGTCGTAAATTTCACTCAGAATCGCAAAGCGCTCGGGTGTTTTTCGGTGGCCATTTTTTTCAAGATAGAGCGTAAAAACATTCTTTACGATCTCTTGATTGGAACT
>JBJOOG010000096.1:0-11151 GCA_046051465.1 Bacteroidota bacterium
ACCGCTTCTGTTAGTGCATATTGGTGCCAAAACTCGGGTTCAGCACCTGTAAAAACTACCTTTCCTTTGGCCATCGCCTCTAATGCATTATAACCTTGGTCGTGTGCATAGGCTTGATCGAGTAAAATATGTGCCCGATCATATTGGGTAATGTACTCGGCGTAGGGCAAATTGGTGGTAATGCAAATTTCTACCTGCTCGGGGTATTTTTGTTTGATGATGGCTAATGCAGCTTCAAAAGCATCCAAACCTTTTTTATAATAACTCAAGGTGTTGATGCCCAAGAAAATGCAAATCGTATTATGAATGTCTAGTGGTTGATGGATTATTTTATCGACATTCACCGGATTGGGGTGCAATCCCAAATACATTGGATGACCTTGCAAAGGCAAATGGTAATCCAGATCAGTAGCAATTACGCCCTGTATGTGTTGGTACAAATAGTCGTGCAATTTCTTGAAGCTGGTTTGCCTAAATTTCAATACGCCATTAAAGGCTTTGTCGCTAATTTTTCCTTCCAAATAGGGTTGTACCGCCGATTTATAATTCGGATTTGCAAAACAATAATCTACGTTTAGATAATCATCACCACAACTCAACAGAAATAGATTTTTGTTGTGGGCAAAGAGGTACGAAAGTATTTTTAGTTCGGTTTTGGGTTGGCAGTAAAAGCTGTTTTCGTTGATGAGTTGCACCACGTCAAAGTCTCTACATTGGTTCTTGATGCGCATAAATTGACGGTAGGTGAGGTAGGAGCTGATATCAAATCCGAAGAGTGAAAACAGGGCTACTTTGCATTTTTTGCGCCAGCCAGAATCCCATTTTTTCTCGAGCGGAATGTCAACCGGATACTGTTTAAATCCATCTTGAAAACCCAAGTGCACCACGCGATGTCCCAACGCCTCAAGGCCTTCCTTCAAGGAATTGTGCAACCTGCTGTATTCGCCAATGAGTAAGATGTTCATATATTAGTATATTTGGCAAATATATTTACAAATCCCCAACAATGGCCTCTGCTCCTCATAAAATAGCAATTGTAACTACCAGTTTGGCGCAGGGTGGGGCCGAGCGCGTGGCCGCCAATTTGAGTGTAATGTTTAGCCAGTTGGGATATGAAGTGCATGTAATTAGCATCAACAATTCGATTGATTTTCATTATTCGGGCCAGTTGTATAATCTGGGAATCGAAGTCCAGACAAAAGGGTGGTTACGAAAAATACAAAAAGCGATTTTACTTAAAAGGTATTTGACTTCGCAACAAATTTCGGTGGTAATTGACAACCGCACGCGGCCCGTTTTTTGGAGAGAAGTCGTATACAAATGGGTTTACCAAAATCGAAATGCTATCTTCATGATGCACAGTTTTAAACTAGAGAACTATTTGCCCAAATCGCACATATTGGCACATTTTTTATACACCAAAAACACCCAATTTGTAGCTGTATCCCAAGACATTTCTCAGGAAATTCAGCGTAAGTATGGCTTTAAAAAGGTGCAAACGATTTACAACATTATTCCCGATTTTACAGCATCTCAAGCTGTTCCTACAACTAAAAGCGTCCCCTATATTTTGTTTTTTGGCCGATTGGATAACCAGGTGAAAAATTTTAGTTTGCTCCTTCAAGCCTACAAAAAATCAGGTCTTTCTGATGCCGGCCTTCAGCTCAAAATCATGGGCGACGGACCCGATGCATCATTTATCATAGAACAAATTATTCAATTACAGCTCAATGATTTTGTTACCATTTTGCCGTTTCAATCTGAACCCTTTGTTGTAATCATGCAAGCCAAATTCACCGTGTTAAGTAGTCAATATGAAGGTTTTCCTATGGCTATTGTTGAATCCTTGGCTTCGGGCGTGCCGGTAGTTTCAGTTGATTGTAAATCGGGTCCAGCCGAACTGATTCAATCGGGCCAAAATGGACTTTTGGTTCCCAATCATAACGCGCAAGCCTTGGCCGATGCGATGTATGAACTGCATACGAATACAGCTTTGTATGAAAAATGCAAAAACAATGCCCAAAAAAGCGTAGAACATTTATCTTTGAAATCCATAAGCGCACAATGGAACAATTTGCTTCAAGCTAATGATGAAAAACACAATTAATCAGGTTCAAATTCTCGATATACCCAAAATTCACGATACCCGTGGCAATCTTTCTGTAGTAGAGGGAAATACAGTTCCATTTCCACTTAAACGCGTGTATTATTTGTATGATGTACCCAGCGGTGCCCAACGCGGAGGGCATGCCCACATTCATCAATCAGAGGTTTTAATTGCCTTGAGCGGAAGCTTTGAAGTGGTATTGCACGATGGTCTTGATGAAAAAATAGAACGCTTATCCATGCCTAATTCGGGCTTGTTGATTCCCACTGGCATTTGGCGTGAATTGCGCAATTTTTCGTCTGGATCAGTTTGTTTGGTATTGGCCTCTGGCGAATTTGACGAAGCCGATTACATCCGCACTTACGCCGAATTTGAATTATTTAAACAAAGTTCTTCGCAATCCTAAGGCAATCAATAGTGGTTGTAATCTCAGTAATTCGCGCAATATCCAAGTCGGAAGCGCAAATAAGATGCGTTTTTTAATAGATAAATTCTCAAACGCAATTCCCTTTTTCATTTCCTGGTAATACGCCCAATCGCCCCGTAATTTTGATTTGATACCCAGCGCGTAGCGGTTCCAATCTAAGTAGCGTTTCAAGGCGAGATTTTCTTTTTCCCAATGTGCGTAGCTTGAAAAATTCATTTTACTTCGCGTCAATTCCGTTTGTTTTGATAAACTCTGTGAATCGTAGATATAGCGTGCGGTTCGCTCCCAAATGAACACCACCGAATACACCATACCTAACCGAATCCATAAGTCCAAATCTTGTCCGCTTTTGATGGTGGTGTCAAAATTTCCAACTTGATCAAATGCAGTTTTTTTAATGACCACGCTCGAAGTCCATAATGCCGGTTCAATGCCACTGGCCTCAAAAAAGTTCACCAATTCGTAGTCTGCCGTTTGTGCAAAGGCATAGTGCGCAGGGATGAGTTGGTTTCCCGTGTCAATTGTTTTGGCTGTATTAAATAAAGATTCGTTGGGTAATAAAACGCAATACCTATGCAGGGTTAACAGGTGATTGGGTTCCCATAAATCATCGGCGTCGAGAAAGGCAATGTAGGGCGCTTTGGCTTCTTGAATACCTGTGTTTCGTGCAGCTGATACTCCTTGGTTGGTTTGCTGAAACAAGCGAATACGTGGATCTTCAAACGCTTGAATAAGTGAGTAGCTTTCATCGGTAGATCCGTCATCAATAATTAGTATTTCAAAATCAGAAAATTGCTGATTCAAAACACGTGTAAGCGTATTTTGTATAAAACGCGCTTTATTGTAAACCGGAATAATCACTGAAAAAAACACCATGCCAAACTTTAAAGTCCAAATATACTTGTTTAGTCCGTTCACTTTGCTCAATTGTATTATTTTTGCATGGCATGGATACCAACAAAACCCTACACATCATTAGTTTTCAAAATCCCTATCCTCCCGTATTTGGTGGTGTAATTGATGTGTATTATAAGTTAAAAGCCCTACACAAATGTGGCGTAAAAGTTCACTTTCATTGCTTTATTGACAACGAACAAACCGATATTTCAGAGCTGCTTCGCTTGGCCGAAGTTGTTCATGTGTATCCGCGTCGGTTTAAATTGCTCAAGTTGTTTTCACCTTTTCCATTTTCAGTGGCCAGTCGATACAACAAACGTTTGTATGAGAATCTTCAAGCGGTTGATGCGCCTCTGTTTTTTGAGGGATTGCAATCTACTTTTGTGTTGCATAAACACGCATTTCCCACGCGCAAAAAAATTCTCCGACTCCACAATGTTGAATCCAACTATTACAATGGTTTAGCCCAAAGTGAAACGCATTTTTTTAAGCGTCTTTTATTTCAATGGGAAGCCCGAAAATACGCTAGCTATCAAGCCATTTTAGCCAAATTTCACAAAGTTTACACCCTGTCTCATTTTGAGCAAGACTACGTGCAATCGCACCATCATAATGCAGAATATTTGCCTGTTTTTCATGGAAGTATACAGATGCCTCGACGCGCCGAATTTGGAGATTTTGCTTTGTATCATGGAGATTTGCGTATGGCTGATAACAGAAAAGCGGTGTTGTTTTTGGTTGAATTGTTTAAAACTATTCCAAGTTATAATTTGGTGATTGCAGCCAGTAAAGGAGAGAAATTTGTGCGCAAATTGATTAAAAATCAACCCAATATCACTTTTGCACATTTAAAAACGCAAAACCAATTGGCCGTTTTACTTTCATCGGCCCAAATGAATGTGATGTTGTCGTTTCAGCAATCGGGAACCAAACTTAAAACAATCAATGCCTTGCACAAAAGCAGACATTGTATTGTCAATTCAAATATGGTTGATGATCCAGAGATACTGGCTTTGTGTACAGTAGCCAACACACAAGATGAGTTTAGAGCCGCCATTGAGGAATTGCGGTTTGTAGAATTTACCGATGATATTCAAGATGAGCGTGAGGTGGTTTTTGATCGCGTCTTGTCGGATGATTCCAACGCCCAAAAAATCGCGAATTACATTTCAATTGATTCTTAAAATCCGTACCGAAGAATGCAGTAGATAGCCCGAAAGCCATCTTTCCAGTTTATTTTTTTTCCTTCCTCATACGTTCGACCGTAATACGATATTCCTACTTCATAGATTCGGACGCCTTTTATTTTTGCGATTTTGGCTGTAACTTCGGGTTCAAAACCAAACCGTTTTTCCTTTAACGAGAGTGATTTTAGCATCGACGAATTAAAGAGTTTATAGCAGGTTTCCATATCCGTTAAATTCAAATTGGTAAACACATTCGACAAGGTTGTCAAGAATTTATTTCCAATGGTGTGCCAAAAAAACAAGACACGGTGTGGATTTCCTCCCATAAATCGCGATCCATATACTACGTCGGCAAATCCTGTTAATACGGGTTGCAACAGCAACTGGTATTCGGCTGGATCGTATTCTAAATCAGCATCTTGAATTAAGGTGTATTGTCCCGTTGCCAAGCCAATACCCGTGTGAATAGCGGCCCCTTTGCCTTGATTTTTGTGGTGGGCTACATATTGTAGATTGGCAGTCGGATTGGCTGATTGGTAGCGCATGATTGCTGTTTCGGTATCATCGGTAGAGCAATCGTTTACTAGAATTATTTCTTTTTGAATCCCATTTGGAAGTTGTACGGCAGTTACTTTGTCTAAGATCAAATGTACTGTTGGTCCCTCATTGTACACGGGAATAATAATGGAAAGCGTAGTAAATGCAGTTGTATTCATCACGAAAGGCTAGGAGACAAAACTACAGTTCTATTTTCAAAATGCAATTAAAATGATACATTTGTTTGCATGAACCTCCTCTTACAAAAAGTACATACTTTCCGATTTCAAATTTTACTCCTTTGTATTGGTCTACTTTATTTACAGCTTTTAAATGCCGTTTTGCAATTGTCTTCGCAAACCTTTATCTATCCCGACTCGTTTAGTTATTTTGATGCAGCAACCGATCTGTTTTTACACCTTCGCGGTCATTGTTACCGCCCAATTGGCTTTGCATTTCTCACGGGTTTGCCCTATTTGTTTGGAGCCAAAGGAGTTGTAATTTTCAGTTGGAGTATAGGCCTGAATGTGTTTTTTTGGTTGGGTTCGGCCTTGATTCTTTTTGAGTTGGCAAAGCAATACTGTTTAGCAGGATGGGCTTTTGCTGTGGCATTGGTCTATTTAACTTGTGTGGGTCCAGCTACCATTACCCAGCATTTGCTTACAGAAAATTGCTACACCTTTATTGTCTTGGTTTTTTTGTTTTTTTGGGATCGATACCAACGCAGCAACACCTATCTTTTTTTGGCCCTAGCAGTGAGTGTGATCTTGTTTTCTATGCTCGTAAAACCGGGATCTAAATTTTTGGCGATTTTGGTTTTGGTCTATTCCATTTCACGCATTTATACCCATCGAAAAGCCAAAATTAACTGGTTGATCTATGGCGTGTTGGGCCTTATTGCTATACAATTAATTGGCATGAAAGCCCAGTTCGGCAATGCAACACTGAGTTATATCGATGGGATTACCTATCACAATTACCTGTGCACCAAGGCGGTTTGTTTAAAGCAAGGTGTTCCATATCAACAAATAAATAATGAACGGGCGGCTTATTTGCATCAGTTTTCATTGCCGGAGCGCAAACGCATTGCTGCTGCTGATTTTAAAACACAGCTAACGGGCAATACAGTAAATATGGTAAAAGCCTATTTGTCTAATCTTTGGGACAATACCATTTCGGGTAGTCCTTACATACAGGATTGTGTGAATCGCAACGCGGTACCTTCGTTTGATAAAACCAAAGAATTGGTATTTGGGGTTTCAAAATGGCAAAATCGCTTGTTTACAACCGCAGGTGTTTTATTGGCTATTGGTTACTTAGTGGTTTATTCACGTGCTGGAAAATCAATAGCAATGACAGCAATCGTTTTGCTTTATATTGTGTTGCTTTCGGGCGTGTCATGTAGTCAAGGCGACCGGTTTCACTTGGTGATTTATCCGCTAACCTTAATCTTGGCTGTGCGATTTTTAACCGATTGGAAACAAAAAAAAGCGTTGAATTAAACGCTTTTTTGTACTACTTCAAATATTTTTTGGTCTTCGCACTTGAGTGTTTTTGAAGGGAATTTCATGAGTAGTGCGTAGTCATGCGTAGCCATGATAATGGTTTTCCCCAGCTGATTAATTTTACGCAATACCTCCAATACTTCTACACTGGTTTGCGGATCTAAGTTTCCTGTGGGCTCATCGGCCAAAATCAATTCTGGATCATTTAATAAAGCGCGTGCAATGGCCACACGTTGTTGTTCTCCACCTGAAAGTTGGTGCGGCATTTTGTTTACAATCGATTTTAAATCAACTTTTTCGAGTACTTCATCAATTTTTCCTAGCATTTCTGCCTCAGATGTCCAGCCCGTAGCTTGGAGTACAAACAACATATTTTCTTTGATGCTACGATCAGGTAATAATTTAAAATCTTGAAATACAATGCCTATTTTTCTTCTCAAATAGGGAATTTCATCGTCATTTAATTTTCTTAAATCATAAGAAACAATGTGTCCTTCGCCAGCTGTAAGCGGTAAATCGGCATACAGGGTTTTCATTAAGCTACTTTTTCCGGAGCCGGTTTTTCCGATGATGTATATAAATTCACCTCGGTTTACCGTAAGATTAATGTCGGTTAATATTACATTTTGCTCTTGGTAAATGGTGGCGTTTTGAAGGGATAAAATAGAATCTGACATAACTTGAATTAGTTTGATGGTAAAAGTACTATGTTAACGCTTGGTTTCAAAATAAATTTTGTGTTGGTTTTAAAGGGGTGTATTGTTAAAAAAAATGTTCATAATAAAAGCAAGCGGCAACTCGTTATAGCAAGTAGAATAGAATACATTTGAGACTTAATCTACCTGCTGCTATGCGAAACACCATCACTCTATTGCTCTTGTTTTTTGTTGTTCAAAACGGGCAACTTTGGGCGCAAAAATCTGCCATTTATACACATGAACTTGAGGATTTTAATCGAGCAGTTGCGTTGTATAAAAGCAAGCAATATGCCAGTGCACAATTGTTGTTTGATCAAGTAAAACGCCAAATTTCAACTACAGCTGTCCAAGCTGATTGTGCATACTTTGCGGCCCACTGTGCCATCCGACTGGCGCAGCCCAACGCAGATTTGCTCATGGAGCAATTTGTTCAGGATTACCCAACAAGCTCCAAACAAAATCAAGCCTATTTTGAAGTAGCGCAATACTATTATGAATCAGGTGCCTATGCACCGGGTTTAATTTGGTTTGAGCGTGTAGATGAAACCAAGTTAAGCTATGACGAATTGCCAATTTTTTATTTTGAAAAAGGGTATTGTCTTTTTGTATCTGGAGCCAAAAAAGATGCTTCAGGTCTCTTTTCAAAGGTGGTGAACTCCAAAGCGTTTGGTACACAAGCCAAGTATTATTTGGGTTTCATGGCCTATGATAACGAAGATTTCACCCAAGCCAATTCGTACTTCAAGGACTTGAGTGCAGAGCCCAAATACAAAGAAAAATTAGCCTATTATCAAGCCGAAATGCAGTTTAAACAAGGCGCATTTCAACAGGCGATCGATATGGCATTAGAGGCTTTGCCCAAAGCAAATGCTGTAGAGCAATCAGAATTGCACAAAATTGCAGGAGAATCCTATTTTAATTTACGTCAATATGATTTGGCCTTGCCTCATTTACAAGCATACCGTGGCAAAAAAGGCAAATGGAACAACACCGATTTTTATCAGTTGGGTTACACGCATTACAAACAACAAGATTATGCGAATGCCATTGCGCAATTCAATAAAATTATTGCTGGCAAAGATGCATTGGCACAAAATGCATACTACCATTTGGGTGAAAGTTATTTAAAACTCGATCAAAAACCGCAAGCCTTAAACGCGTTCAAAAATGCATCTGAATTGGTTTATGATTCCAAAATCCAAGAAGATGCCTATTTAAATTACGCACGCTTGAGTTATGATATTGGCAATACGTACCAGTCGGTTCCCGATGTGCTTCAACAATTTCTAGTAAAATACCCCAATTCATCCAGCGTGAGCGAAATACAAAACTTGTTGGTTGATTCCTACATTACATCCAAAAATTACCAGGCAGCCCTTGTTTTGTTGGAGAAAAATAAAGCATTTGCCTCCAAAGAAGTATTTCAAAAGGTGAGCTTTTATTGTGGTTTACAGCGCTATATAGATGGCGATTTTCCGGCTGCAAAACGCCTATTTGAACAATCCATTTCGTCTGCTGCAAATGCAACCTATGCCGCACGCGCACTGTTTTGGAAAGGAGAAATTGAATTTGTCTTAGATGATTTTCAGGAATCAGTATTGAGTTTCAAACAATTTCAGACCTACGCCGAATCCAAATTGGTACCTGAGTACAAAAACAGCTTGTATCATTTGGCCTATGTGTATTTTAAACTCAAAGAGTACGACCAGGCAGCAACCTATTTTCAGGAGTACGTGTCTACTGTCAAAGACGATAAAGTGCGATTGAACGACGCGTATCTTCGTTTGGGAGATTGTCGATTTGTTACAGCCAAATATTGGCCGGCCATGGATGCCTACAACAAAGTAATGGAGTTAAAGAGTGTGGATGCCGATTATGCCGCCTATCAAAAGGCCATCAGTTATGGTTTTGTATCCAAGAACGACCGAAAAATAGAAGACCTAACAAAGTTTGTTTCGGCCTATCCCAGATCGCAATATCGCGACGATGTGTTGTTTGAATTGGGAAATACCTACGTGACCGAGAAAAAATCAGATTTAGCTGTTAAAGCATATGAGCAATTGGTGACAGAATACCCAACAAGCTCTTATGCATCCAAAGCCATTTTGCGTCAAGGTTTGGTGTTTTACAACGCCGAAAAAGATGCGCAGGCACTCCTTAAATTTAAAAAAATCGCGTCTGATTATCCCAAGTCACCCGAAGCCTTAGAAGCCGTTTCAACTGCGCGTTTGATTTATGTTGACAACGGAAAAGTAGATGAATATGCCAGCTGGGTGAAAACATTGGATTTTGTAGAAATTACCGATGCCGATTTAGACAACGACACCTATGAATCGGCCGAGAAACAATATGTGCAAAACGACAGCAAACAAGCCATTGCGGCCTTAAGCAGTTATGTGGCTAAATTTCCTGCCGGTATTCATAGTTTAAAAGCCAATTTTTATTTGGCACAAGCTTATTTCGCACAAGGTCTGCCTGAAAATGCGGTTCAGCATTATGAGTTTGTGGTTGCCAAACCCCGAAGTGAGTTTACAGAACAAGCCTTGGCGCGATTGGGCGAAATTTATATAAAGAAATCAGATGCGGTACCAGCAGCCATTGCCACCTTAAAACGATTGGAAACCGAAGCAGATTATCCGCAAAATGTGGTGTTTGCCCAATCGAATTTGATGAAAATCCATTACGAGCAAAAAGACTACGCCAATGCGGTGATTTATGCCGAAAAGGTGTTGGCCAACCCAAAAATGGACAGCTCAGTAAAATCGGATGCACAAATTATTATAGCCCGTTCGGCATTTGAGGTAAACGACGAGCCAAAAGCCAGAGTGGCATATGCCAAATTGCTCAGTTTGGCCAAAGGTGAATTGGCTGCCGAGGCATTGTATTATGATGCCTATTTTAAAAACAAGGACGGTCAGTACGAAGCTTCAAACTTGGCGGTTCAACAGTACACCAAAGCCTATTCGGGATACAAATATTTTGGAGCCAAAGCTTTGGTTGTGATGGCCAAGAATTTTTATGCCTTGAAAGACAGCTTTCAAGCTACTTACATTCTAGAAAGCATCACTAAAAATTTTGTGGCTTATCCTACGGTTGTTCAAGAAGCAGAGAAAGAATTAGCGGCAATAAAATCGGCCGAAGCGCAAACCAATTCGTCAATTAAAAATTAATTTCCCCAAACTAGCACTTATGAAAAATAGCATAAAACAGATTGTTTTGCTCACCTTATTTTTGGCAGGAAATTTCACTTTTGCCCAAGTAAATGATGGCATTGGCACCGAGGTTATCAATGTAGTAAAACCCTATACACCTACAATTTCGGATGCATTTAAAGTAAAAGAAGTACCCGTTTTAGAAGACGCCGAAAATTCCAAAACGGCCACCATTACCTATACTATTTTTTCGTTTCCAGTGGCCTCAACTTTTGTACCTGCCAAAGGCAATGCGGTGCAAGCAGATAAACCTGCACAAGAAAAACTATATGCAAATTACGCTGAATTGGGAGGTGGCAACTATGGAACGCTGGCGTCATCTTTGTATTTAACACACAATTTTGATAGCCATAATTTCTTGAACGCCGCCATAAAACACCTGTCTTCAGCCGGAGGAATTAGTGGTGTAGTGTTGCCTAATTCATTTTTAAAATCGGGTTTTGATGTTACGTATGGCAGTAAAAAACAAACCTACAGTTGGGATACCAATCTGGGTTATCAACTCCAAAAACAATATTGGTATGGAACCGATAGCGCCATGAATTGGAACGTGGTTTCAAGAGATCAATTGGCAAAAGTGC
>JBJOOG010000097.1:0-3955 GCA_046051465.1 Bacteroidota bacterium
TTTCACTAAAGTAGGGATAGCTGGTTTAAAATAAATATCTTTTACTGTTGTGTCATAACACAAACCACTTTTATATGTTACAACCACTGATCTCAATGCAACGTTTATGTTGCTTTTTGAACTTGATTTTAATTTTGCATCAACCTGGTTGTATAAAAAGGTTGAACCATTGATCACCCAAGTATGGCAATTATCGTTGTAGCCTCCAATAAGTTCATCGTAATATTGATATTGGTTGTAATATACACTTCCACCAACATTTGATTTGTAAGAATTTGTTAAGCGAATGGTATCGACTACGTTATAGCAATTGATATTTGAAGTAAAATCAGTACCAAATTTGTAACTTACAAACGGATAAATTTGCATGTGAGCATCGAAGCTTACGCCGCCAATGTTCAATTGCAAACAACGGTACCATTTTCCGCTCACAGAACCAACAGCTAAGTTACGGCCTTCACCGTCGCCATATTGCCACGCGTTTGAAACAATACCAGGCTTAGAACTTGTGCTATCACTCTCAACCGTAATGATGTAAGGAAAATTACATGCAACTGGTGTAGAAAACGATACGTCTCTCATGATTTTATTCAAATACAAAGGCCCATTTATGGTGTCCAATTTTATTGTCTTAGTTGCCAAGGCTGGACCTGTAGGTAATGAATCTGAGCCTGCTTTGTAAAGGTTACATTTTACGTATGTGCTCGTCACCTTAGTAAGAGTATCATAAATGAAATAACCATAGAATCTAAATCCTGAAACGGTAATGGTTGTTGGAGCACCAAAAAATTGGCCCAAACCTTGTCCAGCCCCAATATTCAGTGACCTGTATTGATAGGAATTGCTAACAATTGATGTTGATAGGTTTGCGAAATAACTCGTATCAGTGTCGCAAGTTTTTGGATTCGTTGCAGAACGTGATGATACCTTTTTCATACCTGTTTTAACTGGTGCCATGTTCACGATTGTTCTATTGTCGCTCACAAATTGCCCAAACAAGTTTGCACCGATTAGCAATGCGATACAAATGGAGAGTAAATTTTTATTCATCTTTAGGTTAATTATTTAAGTGTAAAGAAAACGATAATAATCTACATTTTCAAGCAATGTGGAATCTAAAATTCTAAAATGACATTTGGCTGTATTCAAATGATAAATTTTTATAAGAAATTAATAGATTTTCATTTGTGTGCGGAATGGAGTATTTTTGCATCAAAATTATCTTATGGCAAATCAAATTTTAAAGGGTAAAAATGGAATTATTTTTGGAGCATTGAATGAAGCTTCAATTGCATGGAAAGTTGCTGAGCAATGCGTTGCAGAAGGTGCAAATATTGTTTTAACAAACGCTCCAGTGGCTGCCCGTGTTGGTCAAACCGAAGAATTGGCAAAGAAATTAAATGTGCCTTTAATTTATGCTGATGTAACAAAAATGGAAGACTTACAAACACTCGTTTCTGGTTCCATGGCTGCCTTCAATGGTAAAATTGATTTTGTTTTGCATAGTGTAGGCATGAGCTTAAACGTTCGCAAGAAAAATCCTTACATAGATTCTAATTATGAATATATGCATCAGTCATTCGATATCTCTTCTATGTCGTTCCATAGATTAATGCAAACTTTAATGAAATCCGATGCAATGAACGATTGGGGTTCTATTGTTGCCTTAAGTTACATTGCTGCTCAACGTACTTTCCCTGATTATGGTGAAATGGCTGACGCAAAAGCTCTTCTTGAAAGTTTTGCCCGTAGCTTTGGTTATCACTATGGCAAATCTAAAAAGGTTCGTGTAAATACAATCTCTCAAAGCCCCACCAAAACCACTGCTGGTAGCGGAGTCGGCGGATTTGATGCGTTTTACAACTATGCCGATACAATGAGTCCTCTTGGAAACGCCTCTGCAGACCAATGTGCGCAATACTGTGTAAGTTTATTTAGCGATTATACCCGTATGGTCACAATGCAAAACCTTTTCCATGATGGTGGATTTAGCTTCACTGGAATTTCTACAGATTTAATGGAAAAATTTTCAGACCAAGCTCAAGACAAATAAGATTCGCAAAGGTTTCACGACAATCAATTAAGGCGATAATCGCTTCTTAATCCAAGCACCTGTTGTTTTTGAATATGCAACCCTGTCGTGTATGCGACTTGCCCTTCCATGCCAAAATTCAAAATACTCAGGCACTAAAATATAGCCGCCCCAATATTCAGGGCGTTTAATTTCTAGATTCGATTCTATAATTTCCGTAATTTTAGATTCTAAATCTTCGTCTTTTCCAATTTCAGCACTTTGTGCACTTACAATGGCGCCAACTTGTGAAGTTTTTGGCCTTGAATAAAAGTATGTATCGCTATCTAAATCAGATACCTTTGATGCCACGCAATGAATTCTCACTTGTCGTTCCAATTCAGGCCAAAAGAAATTGATCGCTACATTTGGGTTCGTTGCGATATCTTGACCTTTCTGGCTTTTATAATTTGTGAAGAACACAAGTCCCTCAGAATTAATTTCTTTCAATAAAACCACCCTAGAATTCGGGAACTTACCGCTAGAAATGGTTGCAATGTTCATGGCTGTTGGCTCTTCAACCTCAGACTCAATGGCTTGATTGACCCAAGTTTGGAGCGCTTCGAGCGGATTTTCGGGCATTGTATCAACAGAGATACTTCCCTTTAAATACTCTTTTCGAATGTTTGCAAGTTCTTTTTCCATGGTATTTTATTTTAGCATACCACGCATTTTCCCTTTGTTGTTGTTCATAGATTTCATCATCTGACGCATTTGGGTAAATTGTGTCAAAAGTTTATTCAATTCTTGAACCGAACGACCGCTACCAGAAGCAATTCTTTGCTTTCGAGAAGCATTCAAAATTTCAGGTTTTTCGCGCTCTTGGGGTGTCATCGATTGAATCAATGCCTCAATTCCTTTGAAAGCATTATCGTCGATGTCTAAATCCTTAATTTTACTTCCAACACCAGGCAACATTCCCAACAAATCTTTCATGTTACCCATTTTCTTGATTTGTTGCAATTGGCCTAAGAAATCTTCAAAGTCGAATTTGTTTTTTGCAATTTTCTTCGATAATCGTTGTGCTTCTTCTTCGTCGAAAGTTGCCTGAGCTCTTTCCACCAAAGAAACCACGTCACCCATACCCAAAATACGTCCAGCCATACGATCTGGATGAAACACATCGAGGGCCTCCATTTTTTCGCCGTTCGAAACAAACTTAATTGGTTTGTTCACAACAGATTTGATGGAAAGGGCAGCACCACCGCGGGTGTCGCCATCTAATTTTGTTAAAACCACACCGGTAAAATCCAAAACATCGTTGAAGTTTTTAGCGGTATTTACGGCGTCTTGACCCGTCATTGAGTCAACAACAAACAAAATTTCGGTAGGGTTTATCGCTTTTTTGAGGGACGCTATTTCGTCCATCATTTCTTTATCGATGGCAATACGACCAGCGGTATCAACAATTACAACATTGTGATTGTTGGCTTTCGCATATTTAATCGCATTTTCTGCGATGTTTATCGGATTGTTATTTTCATTTTCGGTGTAGTAACCCACTTCCGTTTGGCTTGCAAGCACGCGGAGTTGTTCTCTCGCAGCAGGACGGTAAACGTCGCCAGCAACCACCAAAGGATTTTTACCTTGGCTTTTGAGGTATTTACTTAATTTACCTGTGAACGTGGTTTTACCAGAACCTTGTAAACCGGCAATAAGTATGATGGCAGGTGAACCTTTGGTAGAAAGCTCTTGCGTTGTACCTCCAAGAAGTTGAACCAATTCATCGTATACAATTTTTGTAAGTAATTGGCCAGGGGAAACAGATTTAATTACATTTTGACCACGAGCGGTTTCTAGAACATCATCGGTGAATGTTTTAGCAACTTTAAAGTTTACGTCGGCAGCGATAAGGGCACGGCGAATTTCTTTCACCGTTTCTGC
>JBJOOG010000098.1:0-7352 GCA_046051465.1 Bacteroidota bacterium
CAAGTGTGAGTATTTCAGACTTTCAAAACGGCCTAAGCATCGTTGAAGCCTTAGCTGCCAAAACAGGCTTTTTAAGCTCCAATGGTGAAGCGCGTCGCGAGCTCAAAGCAAATGCTATTTCGGTCAACAAAGAAAAAGTTGCTGACGACTACATCCTGAGCACCCAAGATTTAATCAATGACCGTTACGTCTTGCTTGGCAAAGGCAAGAAGAACAATTACATCTTGAGGGTAGAGTAAGTTGCTGCTTGAAAAAGGCTTATAAAAGGGACTTGAAATTTCTTTTTTTAATCATTCCCGACAATGACAAATCTTTGTTTGTTATTGCCAATTTGAATGAAATATAAGCCTCCTGGGAGGTGCTGAATACGAATAGCTTTGAGGACTTCGTTCATCACTTCTTTTTCTATTAAACTTCCATCAGTTTTCAAGATCTTCATCTCTTCACCAACTAAACTCGGTGAAATTTCAATATTAACAACCTCACTGGCAGGATTTGGAAATACTAAAAACTCCTGATTGTCCAGGTTTGCTATACCAGTGAAATCTAGTGTGAGGTTGATTGTCAGCAAAGAATCACAACCCACAGCATTAGTCAAGACTTGCGTGTAGGTTCCGGAAGCCGTATAGGTTTGTCCGTTAACTGTGTAGCTATCTATGGCACTTACGGTGATACTTGCGCTACTTGCGTCATTTACATTCACCCAGACGGTATCTGTACTAATACAACCTTCAGGGCTCGCACCAGTCAATACGTAACTATTGCTGGTTTGCGGTACAAATGGAATACCATCGGCAACACCATTATTCCAGTACATGAAAATACCCCCAGCGCCCGTTAACGTGACCTCTTGTCCGAAGCAGATATTTTGATCTGGGCCTGCATTTAAATCTGGTAAATTTCCGTAGTTAAGGATCAGAGTATCGCTTCCATAACAACCGTCGTTACTCATTCCAGTAACAATATAGATTCCATTGGAAACGGGCACGAATGGCACGCCATCTTGAATGCCATTATTCCATTGTAAATTAATTCCGCCAACAGCATTAAGTGTGACTGCTTGTCCTTGACAAGTGTAAATATCTGGCCCAGCTATGATATTTGGAATCCCGTTCACGATGACTTCTAAGCTGTCTTGTGCTGTACAACCTGCTGCTGATGTTCCACTAACAATAAATGTACTTGTGGTGTTAACTTGAAAGCTTTGACCATTAGTAACACCATTATTCCAGGTATAATTTTGAGCACCAGTTGCATTGAGTAAAATAGAAGCCCCGCCACAAACCACGGTGTCGTTACCAGCATTGACAATTGGCAACGGATTAAGTGTAATTAGCAGCGAATCTTTGGCGATACAACCCTCTGGACTCATGGCAGTGGCCGTATAATAGCCGCCTTGGCTAGGCACAAAAGACTGACCATTAATGACATTATTATTCCAGACATAAGAACTTGCTCCTGTGGCAGACAGTGTAATGCTACTTCCTTGACAAACGGTTTGATTTGCACCAGCATCGATACTAAATTGTTGTAGCAAAACATCTGTTTGGTCCCAGGCAGAACAGCCATTGGCATTGATGCCTGTTAGGGTATAGGTTTGATTGATACTTGGAGTAAATGTTGTCCCATTCTGAATGTTTGGCGACCAAATATAGGTATTAGCTCCAGTACCATTTAGCGTAACTGTACCGCCGTTACAAGCATATAAATTTGGCCCTGCATTTACAGTTGTAAGAGAATTTGAAGCAGTAAACAAGTCATTAATTTCACAGGTCGTCAAACAACGGTTCCAGATACCAATGTCATCAATTTTTCCATTGAAGTAATTGCCTCCAATACCTCTGCCGATATAAAGTGGAAGTGTTGCACTTGTGACGCCAGTATGCGTGAAATTAGTGGTAGCCACCAAAACATTATCTTTATAAAGTGTCATTACCCCAGCATTATACACCATGACAATATGTGTCCAGACATTGGTTGTACTTGTACTTTGCGCCCAAAACCATGCGGCTTGTTGCTTATTGGTGCCAAACTGCATACTTGTGGCTCCCGTTTGAAAAATCCAAATAAAGTTTCCAGCAGCATTCGTAGCGTGCATGATAGGAATTCCTACAACCGAACTTGTATTTCTATTATGCCACAAAGAAACTGTAAATGTTGAATTGGGATTGAAAGTAAAGTTCGGTGTATTGTTAATTAAGTATTGGGTACTTCCATTAAAGCTAAATGCAGCATTGGCATTATTAAAACGATCAGTAGTCGGAACGGCTCCATAGTTAGTTAAACTATTTGCGTTGCTATTTGCATCGTTGCCATTTCCATCTAGGGGAAAGTATGAAAGAAGTCCATAAACTGGCACATAAGATGGTATTTGTGCTAAGGCCTGTAAGGAGGCCATTAAAATGGAAATAAAAACGAGTTTTTTCATGGTTTAAATTTGACACTAAGATAGGGAATTAGTAGAATTATTTGTGAGTAGGTCTGCGTATTTTACATTAAACAAGTACAAAAAGCGTATAAGAATAATTTTGTAATTTATTGTAAATCAAACTTTTTATTCAAAATGGGGTTATATTAATAACCTAAACTTACTACGTGCTACCTGAAA
The DNA here is from genome assembly GCA_046051465.1 of Bacteroidota bacterium. Lineage (GTDB taxonomy): Bacteria > Bacteroidota > Bacteroidia > Flavobacteriales > Flavobacteriaceae > Flavobacterium. The sequence goes on from JBJOOG010000098.1 coordinate 2,609, forward strand.
ACCAAGCCTTTGATTATGCCTTTTTGGGCATGGGCTGTGCCAATTCATTACTTGTAATGGCTTTGCACAAGCGTGGCTTGTTAAATAATGCTCAGATTTTAGTGCTAGAGCCAGCTCAAAAAGTACGCAATGATCGTACTTTTTGCTTTTGGCTGAGTCCTGAAGCATTACATGAAGCTGGGCTTGAAAAATTAATTAGTCATAGTTGGGATAAAGTCAGTTGTAATGGGCAACCAGCTCAAGGATTAAATCATAAAAAATACTATTATCTACGTGCTGAGGCGCTTTTTGAGCATGTCCAAAATTTACTGATGGAAGTTGGGGCAACCTGGCATCATGAGCTGTTTAACGGAGAGCCACAATACTTAGCAAAACATGTCTACGACTCAAGGCCACCTCATTGGGAAGGATTGGCAAAGGATCAAGAATTGATTCATCAGAGTTTTTTTGGTTGGCTCATTCGGACTAAAGATCCGATTTTTGACCCATCTACCTTTACAATGATGGATTTCAATATCGAGCAACAATGCCATACTCAGTTTATGTATGTTTTGCCATTTGATGCGCATACTGCGCTTATTGAACCAACTAGATTTAGCCCAGACAAACTTTGCCAAACCAATGCGATCGCCTTACTAGATACTTATTTGGCTACTTATCAAACCACTTATGAAATTCTTGAAACTGAACAGGGCTGTATACCAATGTGCGCAGCTAGTTTTGATACGCAGCAAGCGCAGACAAATGTGTTGTCAACCGGAGCAAATGCAGGAAAATTAAAGCCTAGTACGGGTTATTCTTTTGTTAGAAATTTGCGCGATGTCAATCAGATAGCGGATTCACTTTTACTAAACCAGACTTTTCAACGGAAAAAAGCCAGTGCGCGCTTTGCGTTTTATGACCGTTTATTATTGGAAATATTGCATCGCAAACCTCAGGCTGGTAAAGAAATATTTGGTCGTTTATTTGCCCGTAACAAGGCAGTAAATGTCATGGCATTTTTAGATGAGGAAACCAATGTTTGGCAAGAAGTCAAGCTGATGTCAAGTCTACCAATACTCCTTTTTTTGGCTGCTGCAAGTCGCTTTTTTTGGCGCCGTATCCAAGAACTTGTACGACCAAGTGCCTTGGCATTAGGAGCAGGCGTGCTGCTTTTGATCCTGAGTAAATTTGGGATTTTGGAATGGTTTATACCATGCTGGATACTAGGATTATTGTTGGTAGGCATTCCTCATGGTGCCCTTGACCATCTGCATATCCTCAAAGAACTGAACTTCACACAGCTACTCGTCTACGTTTTCAAGTATTTGTTTTTAGGTGCGCTCATGTATTTTTTATGGACAGTATCTGCGCCCGTTGCCTTGATTTTATTTCTCACTTACTCCGCATGGCATTTTGGCGAAGCTGACCTCAAATTATGGATACCAAAGGCCAAGTGGCCTGCAATTTTTATTTGGGGTTTCTATGTACTTTTTACGCTCTTGTTGTCTCATTTTACGGAGTTAGTAACCATGCTTCAAAGCATGCAAATAGCATTACCAACGGGCTACATTGTTGCAATGAACACGTATGGCTTTGCTTTTACATATTTTGCTGTCATTGGTGGCTTATTCTATTTATGGCGCTTTCCTTTTAAAGGTGTTTTTTGTTCACTTGTCTTGTTACTCATTGCCGCACAGCTTCCTTTATTGGCTGCATTTGGCCTATATTTTATCTTTCAGCATAGTGTCAACGGTTGGCAACAACTGAAGTTGACCCTTCAAATGTCTAATTCACGGCTTTGGATGCATGCCTTGCCATTTACACTCGGTAGTTTTATAATCCTTGGAGTTTTGTATTATTTTGACTTTCCAGTAAATTGGGGACACGCTTTTATTTTTCTTTCGGCCCTGAGCTTTCCACATGTGCTGTTGATGCACCGCATTTACAAGTAAAAAAGACCCCATTAACGACTTGCAAAAATCGCAACTGATCAAGTTGTGTTTGTGAAATCAAGTTATGTTCTAGCACTGAAGTGTTCTATTTTTGAAGGAATGTAAATAAATATGCCCTCATGAAGAATCTGCTTTGCGCTTTGTTACTCATTTTAACTTGCCACCAATTTTCAGCCCAGTCAGTATTATTCAGTAATATCCAGTACAAACGACATTTCCCGTCCGAAGAAAATTGGGAGTTTTTTAAATTGAAACAAACGGATAGTATAATTACTTGCATGAAGTTTTACTTTCAGTCAGACGACACGCTTTATTTTCGAGAGTATCCATCCGAACGCATCCACAAAATCAGTAAGCAAGACCTTGAAGAATTACCCTTTGCGATTGGAAAGGATTATCATTTTGCAAAACGCAATCAAAACTTAAATACAGCAGCACTCAAACCAAAAATCTTCCTTGGCCTTTCGGCTGCTTCTTTGGCTGGAATTGCTATAGATTTAGCACAACCCAATCCACTATTCTTTCAATTTGGGCAAGTATACTTCTTACCTGTTTTGTTTATTGCAAGCTATGCACAAGCAAAAAAGATGGATCGCTATTTGAATTATTATCAAACTGCTGAGCATCAAAAATTCTCTAGGCCAATACAATTACCACCCAAACCACAAAAAAACCTTCCTGAAGAATTGGCCAATCAGTTAAATTCAGGTACAACCCAAGCGACCTCTAAGGAACAAGATACAACACCAGTAAAGTCGCTTGCATCACAAGATTATTTAGTGAAATCTGGGGGCACAAATATTTCTGACGCTTATCGTTACGGAACCGGAGGGGAAGCAGAAGCACAAATCTTACGTACTAATTCGGGTTGTGTTTATGTACTTTCTGATTTTTATTTTCAATCTGATGGCGACTACTATGTAGGAATTGAAGAACACCCTGGCGCTTACCGTATAGCAAAGTCAGAGGTTTCTGAATTAAATGGTGTATATAAAATTGGGAGAGATCGCCAATTTGCAAGAAAAAAAGCGGTCGTGGCCTCTGCTAGGTTCACTAAGGTAATGGGCGTACTTTACGGAATTAGCGGATCAATCGTTGGCGCTGCAGTTGTCGGTATTGCAAGTTATAGCGTGACCGGTGCTATCCTGGGTGGTCTTGGAGTTGGGGTACTACCTGCCTCTTTAATAATTGTGAATAGTAATAAGACTATTAAATACTACGAAATGTTTAAAACAGCCCCTCGTATATCTTGCGAAAACTAAGGGTTTTAATTAATCAACGATAAAAGGGTAGTGCTTATCTTGAATCTCAAGGAAGTAAATGCCAATTGGTAGACTTTCTAAGGTAATTTTTGAATCCTGGATAAGGCCATATTGTATGCGTTCACCCAACATAGAATGAATGACAAACGGCAGTTCATTTTTGACATCTTTGATGAAAAGCTCGCCTGTACTTTTTACCGGGTTCGGGTAAATGGAAAGTTGCTCACTGAGTTCTTGTAATCCGCTGTCGTCAATGGTTACATTGATCGTTACGCTGCTATCACAACCAAAGCTTGATATAAAATACTGCGTATAGCTTCCTGAAGTAAAATACTCAATATTGTTCCAAGTGAATACATCCAATACAGTTGTATCTAATACAATTGCTTCAATAGGATAAATGATGAGGTTAAGTGTAGTGATTGAATCACAACCAGACAAACTCTGAGCAGAATCAATGTAGACACCAGATTGGAAATAATTTTGGTTATTCCAGGCATAGCTACCACATGCAGCTTCTGTCAGATTGACTTCAATAGTGTTGTCTATCGAGAGTTCCAACACAACGACAGAGTCACAACCATGAATGGTTTGTCCTGAGTAATTATAAGAGCCACTTTGCGTATATGTTTGTCCATTCCAGGTGTAAGCATTACATGCACTGGCACTGAAAGTTTGTGCGCTGGCTTGGTATTGTTGAAGGGTTACACTTACAGGGCTACTTTGTCCACAATTATTTTGGGCTAAAACACTGAGCGTTCCGGTCTGAAAGCTCGGTCCAAATAATAAAAAGATATTGGTTCCGGTACTACTTCCAGTACTGCCATTTGGTGTACTCCAGACATAAGAGCTCGCACCGTTTACGGCATTAATAAAGAAAGTTTGCCCGGCCGCATTATAACAAAAACTACTGCTGCCATTGATACTGCTAGGTGCTGCTGGCGCGGTATTAACAGTTGCCGTTACTGCTAATCTAGAAATTGACTCAAGTCCATTAACCGTCTGCGATGCGTAATAGGTGGTGCCATTTACAAGAGGCGTTGTAATTGGAAGAGGAGCACCACCAGTTGCAACGGCATACCACTGAATGGATGTCCCGGTGACTGCCAATTGAGCTAATGTAGCGCCACTACAAAACGTTTGGTTCTGTTGTCCGGTAGGCGCTGCAGGAGGTGTTGGTGTCGGAATGAGTGTAAAAGTAGCAAGTGCAATACCACGGTTTGTATTTCCGTGATAACTGTAGCTGAAAGCACTACTACTTGCTCTGGCCCAAATTAAACTGATATTACTCGGGATGCTATTAAACGTAAAATCATTGGCATCATTCGTATTGAGTGCTCTGGTGGCAATAATGGTTCGGGTAGTGCCAACTACAACATCTGAACTGATGGTCCAGTCTTGTTGCAGATCTGTTGTTGGTGCGGAGAAACCAGTAAGTTTGGCATCAAATGAACTGAGCGTACCTGCGCTGTGTGCTGCGACAACATCGGTTCCATTTGTCATACTACCGGCATTAAAACCTAAAGCAAACCAACGCCCTGCCGGGCC
>JBJOOG010000099.1:0-3157 GCA_046051465.1 Bacteroidota bacterium
TACCCCTATTTCTTCACCCCGAATCAAGATGGTTTTAACGATACGTGGAATGTAATAGGACTCGAAGACCAAGAATCGGCAAAGGTTTTTATTTTTGACCGATATGGTAAATTATTAAAACAGATAAGTCCCCAAGGTAAAGGTTGGGATGGAACGTATAATAATAATCAAATGCCATCCACTGATTATTGGTTTACATTGGAATACAATGAAAATGGAAATCAGAAAAAATTTGGGTCACATTTTTCATTAAAAAGGTAGTGTCAAAAAGATGTAATTCTACTTTTGATACTATATCCAAATGCAACAAATCCGTTCTCGGTTAGCTGTTTTCTTTTCTGTAGTTCGAAGGAGTGGTTCCTTTTTTACTAAAAAACACCCGATTAAAATAGCTCAGGGTTTCAAAGCCACAGGCATAAGCTATTTGATTGATGTTTTTCTCGGTTTGCAATAGCAAACGGCTGGCTTCATTTATTCGAATTTCATTAATGTAATCCGAATAGGTTTTACCAGTGGCTTTCTTGAAAAATTTACAGAAATTACTTTCGGTCAAATGGATTAAATCGGCCACTTCTTTTAAAGATATTTTGCCTGTAAAATTGTGTTGAATAAACAAACAGACTTTGTTGATGCGCAGTTCACTTTTTGGGGAAGCTACAGTATGAAACGCATTAGAAGCAATAGGCGTTGCGGATTGTTGCGACAACAGTTCTAAAATAGATATCAACTTAACAATCCGATCCATTCCTGTAGCATTCGTCAAATCAATCAATCTATCAGCAAGGGTTGTATGAACTTCAAAATGCAGACCACGATTGGCTTGTTCCAAGAGCTGTTTGATGGCTTTGCCTTCATCCAACTGCAAGAATGGAGCCATGAACTCCTTTGAAAACTGAATGACTAGGGCCTCAGAACTTTCCTCAGCATCCATTTTGCCTGACCAGGTATGCGGCAAATTACTGCCCAATAACACCAAATCGCCTGCTGAAAAATAAGCATAGGAATTGCCCACTAGGCGATGCCCACTTCCTTTAATGATGTATGTTAATTCATATTCGGGATGGTAATGCCATTTGAATTCAAAGTAGTGCACTTCAAACCGATAGGTGTAAAAACTGGATGTTCCCTTCTCGGAGCGGATGTCTTCTAATGTGGCTTTCATAGTTTATTTTTCCATAAACTGAATATATTAAGCAAAAATAATTCAATATAGTGTTAGAATTGAACAAAATACTAGAAATTCTATTCCTCTTGATTGGATAGTTTTGACAATACTAATTAAAGCTTTATGCCCATGCTCACCCTACCCAACTCCATTGCTGAATTTCTTAACGAACCTTATGTGCTCAACCAAGAACAAATTGATTTTTATCAAAAAAATCGATTTATCAAACTAAAAGAAGTGCTAAACCCAGAAACGGTGGCCTTTTTTAATGCCGAGATTAGCAAACAGGTAAATGAAATGAACCAAGAGCACACGGCACTCGAAGAGCGCACCACTTATGGCAAGGCGTTTTTACAACTGTTCAATTTGTGGTTGGAAAATGCGGTCGTAAAAGAATTGATTTTTAGCAAACGCATAGCCAAAATCGCTGCCGATTTGATGGAAGTAAACGGCGTACGACTTTACCACGACCAAGCCTTGTTTAAAGAGGCCGGCGGAGGCATTACCCCCTGGCATGCCGATCAGTATTATTGGCCTTTGCAAACCGACAAAACCGTTACAGCTTGGATTCCTTTGCAAGCGACTCCACTCGAAATGGGACCTTTAGAATTTAGCGCAGGAAGTCACGTGATTACCGAGGGTAGAGAATTGGAAATTGGCGACGAAAGCGAAACACAAATCCAAAACAAATTGCGTGTGACTGATTTTGAACACGTAATTGAACCCTTTGATGTGGGCGAAATTAGCTTTCATTCGGGCTGGGTGTTTCATCGGGCGGGAGCGAATGTTACCGATGAAATGCGAAAAGTAATGACCATCATTTACATGGACAAAGACATGCTTTTAAAAAATCCGGAGAACAAAAACCAAGAACACGATTGGAATACCTGGTGTCCGGGCGCGACCATTGGTGAAATCATCAATTCGCCAATTAATCCTGTTTTATACACCTACTAAGATGGAAATAAAATACACCTGCACCTATTGGGGTTGCGAAAACCAATCGGCCAAAGAATTTCTTGCAAACGCAGTGGCCGCGGGCTATGAAGGCGTTGAAATTAATTTTCCAGACGACGGCGATTTTGTTGCTGAATTCATCACAGAGCTCGCACACATCAGGCAAACCATACACCCCAATTTCATTTTTATCGCGCAACAAGTACTGCCCAACAAAAAAGAAACGGTGAAGGCGTATACCCAACGCATGACGGATCGACTTGCTTTTTTAATTACCTTAAAACCCGATTACATCAATTCGCATACCGGAAAGGATTACTATAGTTTTAGTGAAAATTGCACCATTATTGAAACTGCAGAGCAACTGGCAAAATCGGCACAAATTCCCCTATGGCATGAAATACATCGGGGCCGGTTTTCGTTTCACCTCAAAACCTTGTTGAATTACATCGAGCTATTTCCTCAGCTTAAACTAATTGCCGATTTTTCACATTTTTGTGTGGTTTCTGAAAGCGATTTACAAGATCAGCAAGATTTACTCACGAAAATCTATCCGCACATCAAGCACATTCATGCGCGAGTTGGTTTTGAGCAAAGTCCGCAAGTAAACCATCCTTTTGCACCCGAGTGGAAAAACTACCTGCAACGCTATACCAGCTGGTGGAATGATATCTTGGCCGAACAAAAAAAGCGCAATAGACCTATAATTTCAATCACTCCCGAATTTGGCCCTTACCCCTATATGCCGCAAGAACCCTTTACCCAAAATCCACTGGCCAATCAATGGGAAATAAACCTGGAAATGAAAAAGTATTTACAACAAAATCTGGTATTAAATGGATAACTACAATAACCCCCATCCATTTGTGTGTAAAATTTGTCGGATTCCAAAAACAGAAATGTCAAGCTAATGCATGCATTATGGCAATAAAAAAAATATTTTTTACGGTAATGGCCTTTGTTTATCTATGGAATGCTAACGCCCAAAACAACGCCAACTTTGTCAACACCTTTATAGGCACCAACGGAACCGGG
>JBJOOG010000100.1:0-8599 GCA_046051465.1 Bacteroidota bacterium
TTGTTCTTGGCTACACCCGCGATCGCGTAATTCATAATTTGGGTGTTGATTTGGGTCTATTTTTTACACATTATTCCAATGGGCGTTTCAAATCACCCAACAGCGGAGTCAATACCTATGGTATTACACTTGGCGTGCATTATGATTTTAATCCCACTACATTGCCTGTGGCAAATGATTCAATCAAAACTACGTATACTGAACCCTTGAAGTACACTTTTGTAATGCGAAGTGGATTCAACGAAAGCCCAACCATAGGAAGTGGGCAAAAGCCGTTTTATCATGTGAGTGGATTTGTGGACAAACGAATAAGCAGAAAAAGTGCCATACAAGCCGGTGCCGAAGTATTTTTTACCACTTCAAATCAGGAGTATATCCGATACAAATCCATTGCGTTTCCGGAACTTCAACTTGATCCAACCACCGATTACAGGCGTGTAGGCGTGTTTGCCGGCTACGAACTTTTTATCAACCGCTTGTCGCTCGAAGCACAGTTGGGTTATTATGTGTATCAGCCATTTAAAATGGATATTGCTGTGTATGATCGATTGGGTATTAAGTACTACATCACCAAAAATATATTTACAGGAGTGGGCGTAAAAACACATGGATTTATGGCCGAAGCCACCGAATTTGCCTTAGGCGTAAGATTATAAAATATGAAAGCACTACAGTATTTAGTTTCCATTTGCGCATCTGCCTTGCTGTTTCTAGCCACAGCTTGTTCGGGTCTAGATGATTGTGTAAAATCATCGGGTGCAATGGCTACTAAGTCGGTTGATTTACAAGGGCAGACGTTTTCAAAAATCATTGTCAATAGAGGGATTGCCTTGGTGGTGGCTCAAGGTTCTGAGTATAGCGTAACAGTAAAAGCCGGACAAAATTTGGTTGACGATATACAAGTTAGTATAGAAAATCAAATGCTTAACTTAAAAGATAACACGACTTGCAATTGGACCCGTGAATACGGCCAAACTACGGTCTATGTTACTGCTCCAAACCTTACACACATTCATTCCAAAACTGAACTTGAAATTACCTCCGCTGGCGTATTGTCGTTCCCGCATTTGCGTTTGTATGCAATGGATATACTAGATGGCTACAAGGGTGTGGGAAATGGTGATTTTAAATTAGAGGTTAATTGTCCCAATCTAACCATAGAAAACAATGACCTAGCCCGGTATTATATTCGCGGCTCAGTGCAAAATTTATGGGTGAATTTTTATGAGTGGGGCGGCATTTTTTACGGCCAAGAGTTGGCTGCCAATAGCATTCAGGTATACCATCGTGGTTCCAACGACCTGTATTTACATCCGTTGGAATCCATTACAGGGTCCATTTATAATTTGGGAAACATTTATTGCAGCAATCGCCCGCCTCTAGTAAACGTACAAGAATTTTACCGCGGAAGACTGTTCTTCAACTAACTCAGAATTTACTTTTGGGTCAATTCTTGAAATACTGTTTCTAAGTTTTTGTTTTTCTGATTCAATTGTAGCGTTTTGAACCCGTTGGTTTGGGCAAAATCAAATACAGTTGTTCGGGCGTCCGTCTCACTTGAAAAAAGTAATTCCCAACAATTTCCACCTGTGTTTTTGGAAGAAATTAGATTGGGTAAATCCAACAACAACTCTGCAGCCACAACAACATCAAATTCTACTTCGAGTAGCTGTTCCTTTTGCGTGGGTATTACGGCTTCCATTTTTTTATCGGTAACCAATTCTCCCTCGTTAATGATGATCACCCGATCGCAAAGCGCTTCTACTTCTTGCATGATGTGGGTAGACAACAACACTGTTTTGTTTTTCCCAACAGCTTTAATTACAGCACGAATGTCAACCAACTGATTGGGATCTAAGCCCGTAGTGGGTTCATCCAAAATGAGTACGTCGGGATCGTGCAACAAGGCGCTGGCTAATCCCACCCGTTGGCGATAGCCTTTGGATAACTGTCCAATTTTTTTGTGGGCTTCTTTTTGTAGTCCTGTTAGTTCGATTACTGCTGCAATCCGGCTTTTATCCACTTTATACACATCGGCTTCAAAGGCCAAATATTCACGAACATACAAGTCCAGATACAAGGGGTTGTGCTCGGGCAAATACCCAATTGATTGTTGTACCTGCAGTTGTTGGGTTGCCACATCAAATCCATTTACCCAAGCCGTACCTTCATCGGCAGCCAAATAGGTGGTTAAGATTTTCATTAGGGTAGATTTTCCGGCACCATTTGGGCCTAAGAAACCTACAATTTCTCCTTTTTCGATGCGAAAAGAAAGGTCGTTCAGGGCTTTTTGCGTGCCGTAATTTTTGGAGATGTGTTGAACTTCAATAGACATAACAAAGATTTCGAACAAAAGTAACCAATTGTTCTCTTTCAAAAAGAGGTCGAATGGTTTTTTTCAAGTTCAATTTTTTAAACCAAAACTTACTGCAAATAGAACCCGCTGATGGTCTTTATATCACAAAAAGGAATTATTTTTACGACAGATTTTACACGATGAAAAGCAACACAAATTGGGGCGCATGGCTACAGGAATTTAAGGGAAATCAACCCTATTTAATTGCTGGCCCATGCAGTGCTGAAACCGAAGAACAACTCATGGCTACGGCCAAAGGTGTCCATGCCGCAAACGCACGCATTTTCCGTGCCGGTATATGGAAACCCCGCACACGGCCTGGCGGATTTGAAGGAGTAGGTTCAGTGGCATTGCCTTGGTTGCAAAAAGTAAAAGCCGAAACGGGCATGCTTACTGCGGTTGAGGTGGCCAATGCGACACATGTAAAATCGGCCTTGGCCCATGATGTGGATGTATTGTGGATTGGTGCCCGCACCACGGTGAATCCTTTTGCGGTGCAAGAAATTGCCGATGTGCTCCAAAACACCGATAAAATTGTCCTGGTAAAAAACCCAGTTAATCCCGATTTGGCCCTTTGGATTGGGGCGATTGAGCGCATTATGCAGGCTGGGATTAAAAATATTGGAGCTGTACACCGCGGCTTTTCAACTTATGACAAATCCCGATACCGCAACCTGCCCGAATGGCAAATCGCCATTGAGTTGCAACGCAAATTCCCCACGCTGCCTTTGTTTTGCGATCCATCACACATTGCAGGCAGACGCGATTTGTTGCAAGAAGTGGCGCAACAAGCCCTTGATTTAAACTACCAAGGACTCATGATCGAGACCCATTGTTCACCCGATGAAGCTTGGAGTGATTCCGCTCAGCAAATAACACCCGAACGCCTGGTTGAATTATTGGCCGATTTGCGTATTCCCAAAAAAACAGATTCGGCCGAAGCCTACCAAGCGGCTTTGCGCAATTTGCGCTTACACATTGATGCCTATGACGTAAAATTGCTTGATATTTTGGGCAATCGCATGCAAATCGCGAGTGAGATTGGGGTGTTAAAAAAAGAAAATAACGTAGCTGTACTCCAACAAGACCGTTGGAATGCCTTGCTCGAAAAAATGATACAGGCCGGGCACGAAAAAAACTTGAGCCAAGAGTTTATCTTGCGCCTTTTTCAAGCCATTCACCAGGAAAGTATTCACCACCAAGAACAGGTAATTTATACCCCAGAACCCTAATGCAATTGGCTAAGATGACAGGAATTGTATACAAATCGACAGGCAGTTGGTACACGGTAAAAACCGAACAAGGCGATTTCTTGGAATGCCGCATGAAGGGTAAATTCCGCATGAAGGGCATTAAAAGCACCAATCCCATTGCGGTGGGCGATCTAGTCGATTACGAACTGGAAATCACCTCTGATACCACTACCGGTACCATTTACCATATTCACGAGCGCAAAAATTACATTGTGCGTAAATCGGTCAATTTATCCAAACAACTCCACATTATTGCGTCCAATATAGATCAGGTATTTTTATTGATTACCATTTCTAATCCACCCACCACCACATCGTTTATTGATCGGTTTTTGGCCACGGCTGAGGCCTATGGCATTCCGGCGGTGTTGGTGTTTAATAAAATCGATACGTTAGACGACACGACCCTCGACGAACAATTGTATTTGCAACACATTTACCAAGAAATTGGGTACACTTGTTTGCGTGTTTCCTCTACGCAACAAAAGGGCTTAGAGCAGTTAAAAGAATTGATGTTGGGCAAAGTGAGTATGTTCTCGGGACATTCTGGTGTAGGCAAATCGACTCTGGTAAATGCTTTAGAGCCTGGCTTACATCTCAAAACGACCGAAATTTCAGGGCAAAGCCAGCAAGGGCAGCACACCACTACCTTTGCCGAAATGTATGATTTGTCGTTTGACGCCAAAATAATCGATACGCCGGGCATCAAAGGATTTGGTATGGTTGATATGCAGCCCTCCGAAATTGGGGGCTATTTCCCCGAATTTTTTCAACGCAAATCTGATTGTAAATTCCACAATTGTTTGCACAAAGAAGAGCCGCATTGTGCTGTGAAAAATGCCCTCGAAAATGACGAAATCGCTTGGTCTCGTTACCGTTCGTATTTGCAAATTTTAGAAGGCGATGACGAACATTACCGCACCGACATCTACAATGATGAGCGCGTAGCCAGCGATGCCACCCGTAAATCATAGGTCATGAAAGTAGTGATTCAACGTGTGCGATCGGCCCAAGTAGAAATTGTAGAGCAAGTGGTGGGTACAATTGATCAAGGCCTGCTGGTTTTAGTTGGTTTTGAATCAGCCGACACCCAAGAAGACATCGATTGGGTAGTTTCCAAAACCGTGAATTTGCGCATTTTTGCCGACGAAAACGGGGTGATGAATTGTTCGTTGCTCGAAACTGGCGGATCGCTGTTGCTGGTGAGTCAATTTACGTTGCATGCCTCGACCAAAAAAGGAAATCGGCCTTCTTACATTCAGGCAGCCAAACCCGAAATCGCGATTCCGCTCTATGAAAAGTGCATTCTCGCCTTTGAAAAGGCCTTACAAAAACCCATACAAACCGGCCAATTTGGCGCCGACATGCAAGTGTCGTTTGTCAATGACGGCCCAGTTACGATACTCATTGATTCTAAAAATAAAATCTAATGGACTTAAAAAACAGCCAACTCGACGTTGACAACTGGATCAAAAACCACGGGGTGCGTTACTTTAACGAACTTACCAATATGGCGCAACTCACCGAAGAAGTAGGCGAGGTGGCTCGCATTATTGCCCGTCGCTACGGCGAACAATCCGAAAAAGAATCCGACAAAAACAAAGACCTAGGCGAAGAATTGGCCGATGTGGTTTTTGTGGTGCTCTGCTTGGCCAATCAAACGGGCATCGATTTGCAAGCCGCCTTTGACAAAAAGTTGGATCTCAAAACCCAACGCGACCACGACCGTCACCAACAAAACGACAAATTACGTTCCTAATGCAAATAGAATGTCGCTCGGTTGCATTTGGAAGCCATTTGGGCACGCTCGATTTGTCTTCGTCAAAATCAGAATTCAATCGAGCACTGATACTTCAGGCACTATATCCCACTATTTCCATTTCGGGTCTCTCTGATGCCGACGATGTGCAAGTGATGCAACGGGCTTTGGCGCAATCCAGCCGAGAAATTGACTGCCAACACGCCGGAACCGCCCTGCGTTTTCTCACTGCATATTTTGCGAGCAGGGAAGGCGTATCGGTGGTGTTAAAAGGCTCAACTCGCTTGCACGAACGTCCCATTGCGCCCTTGGTTTCGGCCTTGCAAAAATTGGGTGCATCCATTACGTATGTAGAAAAAGAAGGTTTTCCGCCTTTGCATATAGAAGGAAAAAAACTCACGAATCAGTCGGTGGCTATTTCGGCAGCACAGAGTAGTCAGTTTGTGACGGCCTTGTTATTAATTGCTCCTTCTTTGCCCAATGGTTTGGAATTACACTTGGATGATGAGGTGGTTTCTGCGCCTTACATAGCCATGACGTTGGATCTTTTAAAAATCATTGGCGTTACAACAGAAACAAGTCAAAATACCATTTACGTACATCCGTTGGCTCAAGCAAAACCGGTTCAGTTGTCTATCGAATCAGACTGGTCGTCGGCGTCCTATTATTATGCAATAATCGCATTAGCTCCTGTGGGTACCTCAATTTCCCTTGGCACCTTTTTGCCTCAAAGTAGACAAGGCGATGCCGAAGTGGCGCAATTGTTTGCTGTATTTGGTGTGTGTACCACTTATCAAGGAAATCAGATCATCATTAAAAAAGAACGCGCCGTCAATTTTTCATCAACGCCTGAACTAGAATTTAATGTATTGGCTCAACCCGATTTGGCGCAAACCCTTGCGGTGACATGTGCCGGCTTGGGATGTAAAGCGCTACTTACCGGTTTGCAATCGCTCAAGATTAAAGAAACCGATCGGTTGCTGGCCTTACAAACCGAACTTACCAAATTGGGCGTGGCAGTTCAAATTAGTGACAATTCGTTGCGTTTGCAAGCAGCGGATCAGCTAAATCAGCATGTAACTATCGCGACCTACAACGATCACCGCATGGCTTTATCATTTGCTTGTTTGGCTGTAAAAATCCCAATTTCAATCGAAAATCCACAGGTGGTTGTCAAATCCTATCCCGAATTTTGGACGCATTTGGCTCAAATAGGATTTCAGTTACAAGATTAATTCTTCGCAGCCTTTGCCAATAGGGCTATTTCAAAAATAAACAACAAAACACTTGACATCCCCTATTTCAGGGTAGTATATTTGCGCTCTTTAGTGAGACAACCCTTTGGGTTAAATGTAATTTGTAACACCACGTATTGACTATGAAATTATCGCACTTCAATTTTAATTTGCCCAAAGAATTATTAGCCGAATTTCCAACCGAAAACCGAGATGAATCGCGTTTAATGGTCATCAACAGAGCCACCAAAACAATTGAACACAGAATGTTCAAAGACGTGATTGATTATTTTGATGACGGCGATGTAATGATTTTGAATAACACCAAAGTATTTCCGGCCCGTTTGTACGGAAACAAAGAGAAAACGGGAGCCCGTATTGAGGTGTTTTTGTTGCGCGAATTGAATGCCGAGCAACGCCTTTGGGACGTATTGGTTGATCCGGCCCGTAAAATTAGAATTGGAAACAAATTGTACTTTGGCGATGACGATTCGTTGGTAGCTGAGGTTATTGATAACACCACTTCACGTGGACGTACCTTGCGTTTTTTATATGACGGATCGTATGAAGAGTTCCGCAAAAAACTAACCGAACTAGGCGAAACGCCCATTCCAAAATACATTAACCGCGAAGTAACTCCTGAAGATGCCGAGCGTTACCAAACCATTTACGCCAAAGAAGAAGGAGCCGTAGCGGCACCAACTGCTGGCTTGCACTTCTCTAAACATTTATTGAAACGATTGGAAATTAAAGGCGTGAATTTTGCCGAAGTAACCTTGCACGTGGGTTTAGGTACCTTTAATCCGGTTGAGGTTGAAGATTTGTCTAAACACAAAATGGATTCAGAAGAATTGTTTATTTCAGAAAAAGCCTGCGATATTGTTAACCAAGCTAAACTCAACAAAAAACGCGTGTGCGCAATAGGAACTACCTCAATGCGTGCCATTGAAAGTTCGGTTTCATCAGCTAGAACCTTGAATCCATTTACGGGTTGGACCAATAAATTTATTTTTCCGCCCTATGATTTTAGTATCGCCGACTGCATGATTACCAATTTCCATACGCCAAAATCTACCTTGTTGATGATGATTTCGGCATTCTGTGGCCATGACCTTATGAAACAAGCCTACGAAGAAGCCATCAAAGAAGGCTACCGTTTTTATTCGTATGGCGATGCGATGTTGATTATATAAAAAAAACCGGCTGAATGGCCGGTTTTTTTTAATTAATAGTTAATAATGAAAAATTATTAATTGGGGAGTATACTAAGTACGGCAGTTTGAAAATTCCAATAACGAATCCCGGAACTTCGGGATGATTTCAAAAGTATACTAAGAACGTCATTGCGAGGAGATACGACGAAGCAATCTTATTTCGCAACACAGATTTTAAATTCGAGAAATAATTAAAATTTTTCAGATTATACACATTTCTCCAATCTGTGTTCAAAAAAATATTCGTGCATTCGTGGTTAAGTTTAAATTCTAGACAAAAAACTAAACTCCCAATTCGTGTACTCAACACGAAAATGCTACATTTATGCCCACTAAAACCATACGCATGAGCTTTCAAAATACCCTTGAATTTGCCCAACAATTGGATGCGCAAGATCCGTTGGCACATTATAAAAAAGAGTTTATTTTTCCGCAGCACCACGGAAAAGACGTGATTTATTTTACCGGAAATTCATTGGGGTTGCAACCCAAACGCAGCAAAGCCTATGTGGATGAAATCATGAACGATTGGGCCAATTTGGCGGTCGAAGGGCATTTTTATGCCGAGAAACCTTGGTGGGATTACCACGAGCGTTTTGCGGAGCCCTTGGGTAAAATTGTGGGGGCCAAACCATCAGAAGTTACGGTAATGAATACGCTCACGGTGAATTTGCATTTGCTGATGGTGTCGTTTTATCAGCCTACGGCCACACGCTATAAAATCATTTGCGAAGAAAAAGCCTTTCCGTCTGATCAATACATGATCCAAAGTCAAATCCAGT
>JBJOOG010000101.1:0-29932 GCA_046051465.1 Bacteroidota bacterium
TCTTTCACGCGCTTTTTGTCTTTGTTGTGGTTTTTGATCGAATTGATGAGCCAAGCTTTTTCTTTGGCGCTGCACGTATTGAGTACATGAATTAAGGGCAGCGTCATTTTTTGCTCTTTGATATCGATGCCGGTGGGTTTGCCAATGGCGTCATCGGTGTAATCAAACAAATCGTCTTTGATTTGAAAAGCCATACCAATGAGTTCGCCAAACTTGCGCATGTGGGCTACTTGTTGTTCGTCATCACAAACTGATTTGGCGCCCAAGGCACAACAAGAAGCAATTAATGTAGCCGTTTTTTTGCGAATGATCTCGTAGTAAATTTCTTCGGTAATGTCTAATCTTCTGGCCTTTTCAATTTGCAACAACTCGCCTTCACTCATTTCGCGCACGGCAACAGATATAATTTGAAGCAAATCAAAATCACCGTGATCAATAGAAAGTAAAAGGCCTTTTGAAAGCAAAAAATCACCAACCAAAACAGCAATTTTATTTTTCCATAAGGCATTTATCGAAAAAAATCCCCTACGGCGGTTGCTGTCATCAACTACATCATCGTGCACCAAGGTGGCGGTATGTATAAGTTCTATTACGCTTGCGCCACGGTACGTGCGTTCGTTTATGTTGCCGTTAGCCAGCATTTTGGCCGTGAGAAACACAAACATGGGGCGCATTTGTTTTCCTTTTCGGTTTACAATGTAATAGGTAATACTATTGAGCAAGGCCACATTAGAACTCATGGATGCATAGAACTTTTTTTCGAAAAGTTCCATCTCTTGTAGTATGGGTTGTTTGATTTGAGCGCTTACATTCATTGCGAAACAAATGTACTACAATGCGGTGCTATGAAAAAAAAAAGTTTGCGATTAAACCTATTTCGCTACTTTTGGTCTTTACGCGAACTTTAAAGATAATAATCATATGAAAACAAAAATTTTAGGACTTGTACTGCTTTGTGGTTTAACCTTTGTTGGTTGCCAAAAAGAAGATTTGGGATCCATTGCCGATGAAGCCAAAGTGAATGCCAAAATTGACTTGGCCAACGACGATGTATCCGATATAGTAGAAAATGCCTATGATGCCACAGCGGCCAATGCCAGTGGACGTGGATTGGAATCAGCCAGTAGCCAAAGTAATTTACCTGCTTGTGCTACAGTAACTAGAAATCCAGCCTTTGGAACGGCTGTGCAAGTGGGACAAACAGTAACCAAAACCATCGATTTTGGAACAGTAGGCTGCCCAATGGCCAACGGCAATGTATTGCGAGGACAAATTGTTGTTAGCTTTGTATATCAACCAACTGCCGCTTCCCAATCCATCAATTATGAATTTGTGAATTTTTACCACAACAACATTAAAATAGTTGGAAATAAAAATTTCACCCGTACGTTTGTGCAAGGCCTTCCAGTAGTGGTTATGAATATGGATCTAACGGCAACTTTCCCTGATGGACGCGAATTTACGCGTGTTGGATCAAGAACTCGTGAAATCATTGAAGGCTTTGATACACCAAATTTATTGTCGGACAACGTGTACAGAGTAACAGGAGAATGGACAACCACCTACCCCAATACAGTTAATCAAGTGAGCACAATAACTACTCCATTATTTGTAAAAATGAATTGTGCGTTGGTAAATAAACCCCTATTAGTTAAAGGAATAATTACGTTTCAACGTGGACAACAAACCTCAACCTTAAATTACGGTTCTGGCGAATGCGATAACTTGGCGGTATTTACCATAAACGGAAATGCCTACAACATCATTATTGGCAATCCCTAATTGATAGCCAACTAAATAAAAAAGCCTCTACAAAATAGAGGCTTTTTTTTATGATTTATTGGCCAATTGACCGCAGGCTGCATCAATGTCTTTGCCTCTACTTCGGCGTACTTTCACCACAATATTGGCTTTTTCTAGGGCGTGAATATACTGGTTGATGGCCTCGGGTGAGGCTTGTTGAAACTCACCATCATCAATGGGATTATATTCGATGAGATTCACTTTGCAAGGCACGTATTTACAAAATTTGACCAAAGCGTCAATGGCTTCGCGGTTGTCGTTGATGCCTTGCCACACCACGTATTCGTAGGTGATTTTACTTTTGGTATGTTGGTACCAATAGGCCAAACTCTCGCGCAAGTCCTGCAACGGAAAATTCACCGAAAACGGCATGATGCGTGCGCGCACTTCGTCAATAGCCGAATGTAACGAAACCGCCAACTTGAATTTTACCTCATCATCGGCCATTTTTTTAATGAGTTTGGGAATGCCCGAAGTTGAAACCGTAATGCGTTTGGGCGACATCCCCAAGCCTTCTTCGGCGGTGATGAGATCAATGGCTTTGATCACGTTGGGGTAATTCATGAGTGGCTCGCCCATGCCCATGAACACTATATTCGATAACGGCCTATTATAGTACAAACGGCTTTCGCGATCAATGGCCACCACTTGGTCATAGATTTCGCCGGGTTCTAAGTTACGCATGCGTTTGAGACGCGCCGTGGCACAAAAATTACAATCTAAACTACACCCCACTTGGCTCGACACACAGGCAGTAGTACGGGTTTGGGTAGGGATTAAAACCGATTCAACCACCAAGCCATCGTGCAAACGAACCGCATTTTTTACCGTACCGTCGCTGCTGCGTTGCATTTGATCAACTGCAATGTGGTTGATTACAAAATGGGTTTCGAGCAATTCGCGTGTGGGTTTGGACAAATTGGTCATGTCGGCAAAATGATGGGCACCTTTGCTCCACAGCCATTCGTACACTTGGTTTCCGCGAAATGCTTGATCGCCTTGGGCAACAAAAAATTCGCGAAGTTGTTCTTTGCTACACGCGCGGATGTCTTTTTTGGGTTCGGTCATGCGGCAAATTTAACGACTATTTGTTGATTTGATGAGCACAGATTTTGATAACTTTGGCGCCAACCTAAAATTTTCTTTTCATGCATTTTATTTCGGAAGAATTAGAAGATTACATCGAAAAACACAGCCAAGCCGAGCCGCCTTTGTTGGCGCAACTCAGCAAAGAAACCTACCAAAAGGTGTTGTTGCCACGCATGCTAAGCGGGCATTTTCAAGGGCGTGTTTTGAGTATGCTTTCTAAATTAATTCGGCCGACAACCATCTTAGAAATTGGGACGTATACTGGCTATGCCACGCTTTGTCTGTGTGAAGGCATGCAAAAAAACGGGGAGTTGCACACCATAGACATTAAGGAAGAATTGGTTGATTTTCAGCGCAAGTACTTTGACCAATCGGAATGGGGAACGCAAATTGTGCAACACTTGGGAGAGGGAACGGCCATCATTCCAAAGCTAGATGTGAAATTTGATTTGGTATTTATCGATGCCGACAAAGAAAATTACCTAAACTATTACGAACTCATCCTGCCCAAAATGAATCGAGGTGGTATTATACTTTCGGACAATGTGTTGTGGAGTGGCAAAGTGTTGGAACCGCTTCAACCCAATGACCTGAATACCAAAATTCTACTTGAATACAACGAACTGTTGCGCAACGATCCCCGCGTAGAAACAGTCTTGTTGCCCATACGCGATGGCCTTACCGTGAGTCGGGTGTTGTAGCCCAGATGGAAGTGGCATCTTTTTGTGGCCGTGTTGGACACAAAAAATAAAACGGACAGCTGGAATTAGCTTCTAAAAACAAACCCGAAAAACGATCTTTTTTCTGCGTTTACATACAGACGGGAGAAGGCGTAGCCGCTGCAACTTCCAAATGCAAAACCGGCCAAAATATCGAGCGGAAAATGTAAGCCCAAGTAAATTCGGCTGTAGGCGAATATGAGCGGCCACAAAAAGAGCCACTTGAAACAGGTTATTTTTGAGCGAAAAACAACATACAAAAAAGTAGCCGACGCCATCGAATTGGCCGCATGTCCCGAGAAAAAACTAAAGGTGTCACTGGCTTTAACTACACGAATAAGCCCTTGTAAATTGGGTGTGTTGCAAGGACGTAACCGTTGCACATTGTTTTTAACCAAATTGGTAAACTGATCGGTAAAGGTGATAAGCGCCGCCATAAAAACCAACAAAAACAGGGTTTGTTTCCACCCAATTTTTTTGTAAATCACAACCAGCAACACCAAAAAAAAGGGTGTCCAATGCGTTTGCTTGGTAAGAAACAACCAAAAACCATCGTAAGTTGCAGATCCCAAATTGTTGAGAAAGACAAACAGCTGTTGGTCGTAGGCAATAACTTCCTTCATTTAGAATTGGCGTTTTACAGGTCCTTCGAGTTCGTTTACTTCGTTGGTAACGCCTTCTAAAGTAGAATTAGCCTGGGCTTCCATATTGGTTTTGGCTTCTTGAATGTCTTTGGTGATGCTACTACCTATGTTGGTAAAATCGCTTTTAAAATCGTTGATAGTTGTATCTAAGCCGTTGGCTTCAGCTCCCTTTTGAATTTCACTTTTGATATCATTGGTCGCGTTTTTGAGCTGCGCCATAATTTTACCCAATGTTCGGGCGATTTCTGGAATTTTATCGGAGCCAAACAACATTAGGATTACTAAAATGATGAATACAATTTCACCGCCACCTATTCCAAACATACTTGTTTTGTTTTAATGAATTTGTTAGTCAAACTTTGATTGAACCTCTTGCTTGGGCCAGGTATTGTTGGTTACATCAATATCGGCAGTTTCTAATTTGGGATCGACCACAATTTTGGTAATGGCCTTTTGCGTGGCGAAGGTACGGGAAACTTCGGCATCGTTGAGGCGCCAAATTTGTGCTGGAAAAACATGATTTTCGGTTGTGCCATCTTCAAAAGTTAACTCTACAATAATGGGCATAACTAAGCCGCCTGGTTTATCAAAAGTAACTTGGTAAAAATACTTAGACACCACCAATTTGGCTTGTTCCTCTGGGGTAAAATGCGATTTTATGTAGGCATCTAAATGGGTAATTTCTTTGGGATTAAAGGGCTTGTTCATGTCGGGCGTATAGTCTTCGCTGCCCTCGGCCACCATATACACCATAGGTCCATCCGTTCCCGAACGACGGCGACGTCTTTTGGATAAATAGTCTTTGACCTCTTTGGTTTCGTTATTGGACACAAAGTATTTTTTTACTTCTTTGATGCCAATGTCGGTATAATCGGTGGTGTAAAACCATCCTCTGATAAACCAATCCAAATCTACGGCCGAGGCATCTTCCATGGTTCTGAAGAAATCTTCGGGCGTGGGGTGCTTGAATTTCCAGCGGTTGGCATAGGTTTTAAAAGCATAATCAAACAACTCACGACCCATGATGGTTTCGCGCAAGATGTTTAATCCGGCAGCCGGTTTACCATAAGCGTTGCTACCAAATTGCCGAATACTTTCGGAATTGGTCATAATGGGTTCCAAGCCCGATTGCGCGCCGCTCATGTAGGGCACAATTAAACGAGCTGGACCGCGATCAACAGGGAAATTGGGATCAAAAGTAATCTCGGCCAAGTATTCCATAAAGGTATTCAAACCTTCATCCATCCACGTCCATTGGCGCTCGTCGGAGTTGACGATCATGGGGAAAAAGTTATGCCCTACCTCGTGAATAATCACGCCCAACATGCCGTATTTGAGTCGGTCTGTGTATTTTCCGTCCGGGTCTGGACGGCCAAAATTCCAACAAATCATGGGGTATTCCATGCCTTGATCATTGGCGTGTACCGAAACCGCTTTGGGATAGGGATAATCAAAGGTATAACTCGAATAACTTTTTAAGGTATGTGCAACGGCTCTTGTAGAATATTCTTCCCACAATGGATTGCCTTCTTTGGGATAAACTGAAACGGCCATTACGTTTTTACCGCCCAATTTTACTGCCATGGCGTCGTAGATAAATTTGCGCGAAGTGGCAATTCCAAAGTCACGCACATTCTCGGCCTTGAATTTCCAGGTTTTCTTTTGGGTTGAAAAAGATTTTTCGGCAGCTTCGGCCTCGGCTTGGGTAACTACAATTACCGGTTTATCAAATGATTTTTCGGCTAAAGCATACCGCTGCAATTGAGCCGGTGTAAACACCTCGTTTCTATTTTGTAAAGTACCGGTGGCTTCCATAATGTGATCGGCAGGAACGGTAATGTTTACTTCAAAATTTCCGAATGGAAGTGCAAATTCGCCACTGCCCCAAAACTGCATGTTTTGCCAGCCTTCCACATCATTGTACACCGCCATTCTGGGGTAAAATTGTGCCAACACATACAGATTATTGCCGTCTTTGTCAAAGTGCTCGTAGCCAGAACGGCCGCCATCAAGCATATAATTATTGATGTTATACCAGAATTTAATGGTCATTGAAATGCGTTGTCCGTGTGCCAAAGGTTTGGGCAATTCAACACGCATCATGGTTTGGTTGATGGTGTATTTCATGGGTTTCCCCGCGGCATCTTTGATGTAATCAATGCGAAATCCGCCATCAAATTTTTCTTCTAAGTAGTTGCGCGAAAATCCTTGCGGACTCATGGCTGGATCGGTCTTGTTGCTACCCACTAATTTGGAATACGAGTTTTTGGCTTGTTGGTTTTGATCCAATTGAA
Organism: Bacteroidota bacterium; assembly: GCA_046051465.1. Classification (GTDB taxonomy): domain Bacteria; phylum Bacteroidota; class Bacteroidia; order Flavobacteriales; family Flavobacteriaceae; genus Flavobacterium. The sequence goes on from JBJOOG010000101.1 coordinate 6,550, forward strand.
TCCACAAATAATCCAACGATTCCTTGGCGTTGTTGTGGTAAGTTATGGTTTCAACTCCATACAAACGGGTGTTTTTGTCGTCGAGTTCGATGTCAATTTTGTAATCGGCTTGTTGCTGGTAATACTCCGGACCTGGCGCTCCCGATGCTGTGCGGTACATATTGGGCGTGGCAAACAAATCGTAGTTTTGACGAAATTTATTTACATCAACTGATCCCTTTTCTTTGGGCTTAACGGCTTCTTGGGCAACTAAAATACTGCTTGACAAAAACAACAGCAAGGCGACACATTTTCTCATAGAATCTTCTTGGTAAAAGGTTATAAAAACGGGCTAAAAATAGCAATTTTTCTTGATTAATTAGTCATTGACAAATACGGCTTCCTTGGCACTTTGCGTGAGCAAGGCGCTTTGCTTTTTACCAAACAATTGGGCCTGTATCATGTTTTGTTGATCGGGAAATACTTCGGTAAATAGGGTATTCTCAATTGCTACGCGATTGAGTTTTGGCACCTCATCACAAGTATAATAACAAACCAACACATTGTTTTCAAGTTCTTTGCGCTTAAAATGAATGGAATACGGTTTTCCGTTTAAGACAACTTTAAAATGAGATTGTATATAGGTATTCATCCATTGCATATCGGTTGGCGATTCATGCACATCTCCCAATTTGGTTTGCTGACCATACGATTGGTAAAGGGCCGTATTGCAGTCGTCAACAAAAAGACGCATCGCTATTTGCAGGCGTTTTTTGGCTGGCGCATACTCAACTTGGTAAATGCCCATATAAAATTTATGCACAGCAAAAGCCGAACACAGCAGTAAAATAACTGCACCAACGAACCATCTATATTTACTGTGGTTGGGTTTCTTGCTCATGGGATTCTCGGAGTAAAATTTCGTTGTATTGCAAGGCCAATCGCTTTACATAAAACATAGTCAGTGTTTTGTTTTTTGCTTTTAAAGCGGCTGCAAATTCGGGATCATCAATCAGGTAATACTGAAATCCGGGAATGGCCTCGGGTGCAATTTTGAGCACGTCGGTGTAGTATTTTTCTTCGTACAAGCCGTCGAGTTTAAGCAACAACTTTTCTTTCTCTTCTACTTTTACCTGCTTTTTTAAATCGCGGGTTCTGCCCGACATTTTATTGAGTAACGGATCAAGCAAGCCCGTTTGAGCTGTACGCAATTTACGGGTAGCGGGCGTATACTTTTTTTGATTGGCCGAGACAATGCCCAAGCTCGTTTCGTTGATGTTGGCGTTTTCGTTCACGTTTACTTCCTCGAGCGGCGTGATGCGGTAGCTCATTTTTTGAATGGCTGATCCGCTTTCAAATTCATCGGCTGTAATTTCATGCCGACGGGTTTCCAAATTGACTGCAGTAATTACCAATACATCTCCCGTTTTAACCCGAACTACACACACCCCTTTTTGGTTGGTGATTGTGTTTTGATTGCTGCGTATGTTTAATACGTTTACTTTTTCAATGCCCAAGGTATCTACCACAACACGCAAAGCCACTTGTTTTTCTGCGCTAGTTTGTCCCCAAACTTGTGCCGCCAGAAAGGAAAAACAAACAATTAAAAAAGTAGTAAACCGCATGTTCGTTGAAATTATAAATCTTGCGAAACAAAACTATCGTTTTCCCGTCATCAAACCACAACTTCTACTCGATTTAACGAAATCTTGGCGCTTTAAACTGCTTTATCTTGCCAAACAAAGGTTGTATATTCGCCTTCAGAATTGCTTAAACCTGATTTATGAAGAACCTAGTTGTGGCCAGTACCTCTACACTTTATGGCGGATCGTATTTGGACTATTTGAAAGAAACGATACAAGCTCATTTTGCCGGATGTAAAAATATATTGTTTATTCCCTATGCCCGACCGGGAGGGATTTCGCACGACGAATACACCCAAAAAGTGCGAACTACTTTTGATCCTTGGGGCTTTGGAGTACAAGGACTACACGAATTTAAAGACCCAGCACAAGCCATTCAAGAAGCCGAAGGCATTTTTACCGGCGGAGGAAATACGTTTGTGTTGGTGGAACAACTCTACCAAAACAAATTGATGGAGGAATTAAAATCCCAATTAGAAATGGGCACACCCTATTTGGGAACCAGTGCAGGCAGCAACATTTTGGGACAAAGCATGCACACCACCAACGACATGCCCATTGCTTATCCACCCAATTTTAGCACCTTGGGATTGCTGCCGTTTAATTTGAATCCGCATTATTTGGATCCGGAAAAGCAATCGACTCACATGGGCGAAACCCGGGAAACGCGCATACAAGAATTTCATGCTTATCATAAAACAGCCGTTTTGGGTTTGCGTGAAGGCAGTTGGCTAACAGTAAAAGGAGATGCAATAAACTTAAAAGGAGATTTGTCTGCTCGTCTATTTCAACACGGTCAAGTTCCGCTTGAGTTAGAATCTGGCACCGCGTTGGGCGATTGGAATTGGACATAAAAAAAACCCCTAGTGAAAACTAGAGGTCTTTTATTTCAGAGCGGAAGACGAGGCTCGAACTCGCGACAACCAGCTTGGAAGGCTGGAGCTCTACCAACTGAGCTACTTCCGCAATAATGAGGTGCAAATATATAGAATTAGTTTTCTTTGTTGCAAATTTATTTTTATAAATATACGTCAATCAGTAACCCATACAAGCTAACAATTTCAATTTGAATTTGTTAAATATAAAATACGTCTAAATGTATACCTGTACACGCATCACAACAACTGAAACCTATGCAGTGAGACACCCTGTTTTACGCAAGGGAAAACCACTTGAGAGTTGTGCCTTTGTTGGAGACGATTTGCCTTCAACCCAACATTTTGGGATTTTTGAAGCCGATAAATTAATTGGGGTGCTCTCTTTATTTGTTGAAAAATGCAACTTATTCCACACTGAAAGCCAGTTGCAGTTTAGGGGTATGGCAGTATTAGAATCACACCAAAACAAAGGGATTGGCGAGCAATTGATGCGATTTGCAGAGTTAGAAATTAAGCGGCCTACTCCCTACTTAATTTGGCTGAACGCGCGAGAAAAAGCAATTTCTTTTTATGCAAAAATGGGCTACCAAAGCATCGGCGAGCCCTTTATTATTGGGGATATTGGCACCCATTTTGTGTATTACAAAACACTAACAAGCACCCCCAACGCAAAATAGACGGTTGTGGGAATAAATTAATTGGCTAAATTTGTTCACGTTAAACGCCTATTTATGAGAGCCATTTCATATATTTTATTATACGCCATTGTTTGTTCAACCTCCTTTTCTTTTGCGCAAAAGAAACGATTAACAGCTGTAAAAACTGCTGACCGTATGGTAATTGATGGTAAACTCAACGAATCCATCTGGGAAAGCGCCCCAAAAGCAACTGATTTCACGATGTTTTTTCCGGATAATGGCAAACCTATTTCAGAACGAACGAAAACCGAAGTGCAAATTGCCTACACCAACGATGCTATTTATGTAGCAGCAAAATTATTCGACTACGACACCGCTGCTATTTTAAAGGAAATAAGCCCACGAGACAATTTTGGTTCATCCGAGAATTTTGGCATTTTTTTAAATGGATTCAATGACAGCCAGCAGGACTTTCGATTTTATGTGAGTGCCGCAGGTGTGCAAGCCGATTGCATTTTTACCAATCAAAATGGAGAAGATTTTAGCTGGGATGCCATTTGGGAAAGTCAGGCAGCTTTAACGGAGTATGGTTGGGTTGTTGAAATGAAGATTCCCTATGCGGCACTGCGTTTTTCGAATGCCAAAAAACAAGAATGGGGTGTAAATTTTTACCGCGAAATTCGCAGAGATCGACAGCTATTTACATGGAATTTTATTGACACCAAAATCAACAATGAAAGTGCCCAATCGGGAATTTTAGAGGGCATCGAGGACATTGAACCGCCCACGCGATTGTTTTTAATTCCGTATTCTTCTTTTTATTTGAATGCCAACCAAAATCAAAAAACCTATGGCGAACTCAAAGGCGGATTGGACGTGAAATACGGAATCAGTGATGCCTTTACCTTGGATGCGATTTTAGTACCCGATTTTGGACAAACCAAATTTGACAATGTGGAGCTCAACTTGAGTCCGTTTGAACAGCGATTTACCGAAAACCGACCATTCTTTACCGAAGGAACCGATTTGTTTAGCAAAGGCGATTTGGTTTATTCGCGTCGAATTGGTGAAACACCAGATTTGGCTTTGGGTGAGACCGAAACTGCAAAACTCCCAGGAAGCATTAAGCTAATCAATGCCGTAAAAATTTCTGGACGTTCAAAAGACGGATTGGGGATTGGATTTCTAAATGCGGTAACCGAAAACACCAAGGTAAGCGTAACCGATGAAGCAACCGGAAATCAGCGTAATGTGGAGTTGCAGCCTGCCACCAACTACAATGTGGTGGTGTTGGATCAACGTTTCAATACAAACTCATCGGTGAGCTTTATCAATACCAATGTAACCCGAAATGGAGAAGCCAAAGACGCGAATGTATCGGCGCTATTGTTTGATTTAAACACGCCTAAAAACACCTTCACAGCCAAGGGCGATGTAAAATACAGCTACCTCAATTACAGCGGAATAGGCGAAGATAAAAAAGGCGTAAATACGTCTATTTATTTGGCTGAAACCAGTGGAAATTTTCGATATGGTGTTGGCGGAAAATACATTTCAAAAGATTTTGACAACAACGATCTGGGCATCAACTTTCAGACGCATTTTCATGGTTTCATAACTGAAGGAAGCTACCGCATTATTAACCCAACAGAAAAATACAATACCTTTAATTTGCAGCTCTATTCCGAAACTGAATTTGAAAATCGTACGGGAAAATTACAAAGCAATAGCATCAGCTTGTCGTTGGATTCTACCACCAAAAAAAATGACTACTTTGGTTATGGTGCTGAAGTTAGACCAAACGTCACTTATGATTTTTATGAGGCACGAACAGCCGACGACAGTAAATTCATTAAAATTCCTGAAATAGTTGGTGGCTGGTTTTATTTTTCATCCAACTACAACCGACCTTTCGCCATTGACATTAATCCCTCATTTGCTATCTGCAATCAAGAAGGCCGCGGTAGACTTGGTTTTATGGTTGAACCAAAATACCGATTTAATGATCATTTAACCTTGTCTTATTCGTTTCGTTTCAACAAAATGTTCAATAATATTGGGTATTCTGGAGCAGATACAAGTGCCGATCCGCTTGTGGATAGCGGCGTAATAATGGCCAGACGCAACATTACTACCTTCACCAATTCGGTATTTGGCAAATATGCAATAAATGAAAAAATGAGTTTAAATTTAACCGTGCGGCATTACTTATCATACGCTAAAAACAATGCGTTTTTTGCGCTTTTGAATTCGGGTGACATTAGCCCAGAAAACAACTACACGGCGCCCGATTCTAATTTCAATACTTGGAACATGGATTTATCGTATTCGTGGTGGTTTGTGCCGGGTAGTCAGATTTCAGCTTTGTACCGAAACAGTTCCTCCTTTTACGAGCAAGATTTTAGCACGGATTTTGGCACCAATTTCAACAAAGCCATCGACAACCGCTTTTTGAATCATGTTTTTTCGATAAGCGTGCGGTACTTCATTGATTACAATTCATTGAAAAATTAACCAAAAACCGCTTCAATTTTTGCGAAATTCGGATGGTTTGTTTTCGGCTTGCCTTTTCAATTCGATTATCTTTGTGGCAAATTCACCACAATGAACAAAAAAGTAATTCTCATGATCTTAGATGGCTGGGGAAAATCTCCAGATCCCAAGGTTTCAGCCATTGACAATGCCCAAGTTCCTTTTATAAACAGTTTGTATTCAAAATACCCGAGCGCCCAATTGCGCACCGATGGTTTACATGTGGGTTTGCCCGAAGGCCAAATGGGAAATTCTGAGGTAGGACATATGAATTTGGGTGCCGGACGTATTGTATACCAAGATTTGGCAAAAATAAATTTAGCCGTAAAAAACAATACCCTTTCCAAAGAAGAAGAACTGCAAAAAGCCTTTGCATATGCCAAAGAACACAAAGTAGACGTACACTTTTTGGGTTTGGTATCGGATGGTGGTGTGCATTCGCATACCTCGCATTTGCGCGGATTGATTGAAGCGGCAAACGCCTTTGGCCTGGAGAACACCTTTATTCATGCCTTTACCGATGGTCGCGATGTCGATCCAAAATCGGGCAAACAATACTTGAGTGATTTATCTGCCTTTTTACAAGGAACCAAAACCAAAATCGCATCAATTGTTGGCCGATACTATGCCATGGACCGTGACAAACGCTGGGAACGCGTGAAATTGGCTTATGATTTATTGGTGAACGGAGCCGGCACCAAAACCCAAGATCCATTAGCAAACATAGCCGAAAGTTATGCCCAAGGCGTAACCGACGAGTTCATTCAACCGCTTGTGGTAGTAGACAATGTGCATCATCCTTTGGCACAAATCAAAGAAAATGATGTAGTAATCTTTTTTAATTTCCGCACCGATCGCGGGCGTGAATTGACCGAAGCGCTCTCGCAACGCGATTTTCATGAACACAACATGCACAAACTCAACTTGTACTATGTAACGTTGACTAATTATGACGAAACCTACGAAAACGTGCACGTGATTTACAACAAAGACAACGTAACCGAAACCTTGGGCGAAGTGATTGAAAAAGCAGGCAAGAAACAAATTCGCATCGCCGAAACCGAAAAATACCCCCATGTTACGTTCTTTTTTTCGGGCGGACGCGAAGAAGAATTTACAGGCGAAAGCAGGATTTTAAAAAATTCACCCAAAGTAGCCACCTACGATTTACAACCCGAAATGAGTGCCTACGAACTGGCTGATGCCTTGGTGCCCGAACTCGAAAAAGAAACGGTAGATTTTGTGTGTTTAAATTTTGCCAATGGCGATATGGTAGGACATACGGGCGTAATGGAAGCCGCAATCAAAGCGTGTGAAGCAGTTGATGCCTGTGTAGAGAAAGTAGTTACTGCTGCGTTAGCGCATGGATACACCACCCTTTTAATAGCCGATCACGGCAATTGCGAAACGATGATTAACCCCGATGGCAGTCCCAATACCGCACATACCACCAATCCTGTTCCGATTATTGTTATCGATCCCGAAATCAAGACCATCCATGATGGGGTTTTGGGCGATGTGGCACCCACTATTTTGGAATTGATGGGAATAGAAAAACCCGCAGTGATGACGCAACATTCTTTATTGTAAAAAACATCAACCTCAACATAAAGGCTTCCAATTGGAGGTCTTTTTTATAATTAAAAGTTAAAATTTCTTTTTTAATAGTAATACTATTAATTTTGCGGGGAATAATTAACAAACGCATGCATACTTTACCCCTACAGGTACAAATTTCAGTAAATACCAAGTTGTATGTAAAAAACCCCGAGTCGTCTGAGTTGGGCAAGAAAATTGTGCAACACAGTATTCTCTTGTTGGACGAAATTGGGTTTGATGCATTTACCTTTAAAAAACTAGGAGAACGAATTGGATCAAACGAAAGTTCGTTGTACCGGTATTTTGAAAACAAACACAAACTACTCATGTATTTGAGTTGTTGGTACTGGGGTTGGATGGAATACCGATTGCTAATGGCCACCAACAACTTGAGTGATCCAAAAGTAAAACTCAATCGCGCGATTGACATATTAGCCGGAAAAATTGAAGACGATTTGAGCACCTCGCACATCAATGAATCTGTTTTAAATCGAATAATTATTCTCGAGTTTTCAAAAACCTTTCTCACCAAAGAAGTGGATCAAGAAAATAGAGAAGGATTTTTTATGGTGTACAAAACGGTTGTCAATCGACTTGTAGCAATAATCCAAGAAGTTGATCCCACCTACAACTACGCAAGGAGCTTGGCCTCTTCTATTGTTGAGGGATCATTACACCAACACTTTTTACAAAACCATTTTACTACCATCACAGATTGCAAAGCTTCGGTATCGCCCTCTCATTATTACAGTGATTTGGTCAATAAATTATTTAACTAACTATGGAAGAATCTCCGTTTATCCGATTTATCAATCTACTGAAGGTAGATCGTAAAGATGTAACCCAAATTATTTTCTACGCCATTTTTGCGGGTATCATTAGCTTGTCTTTACCCTTGGGAATTCAAGCAATCATCAACCTGATCCAATCCGGACGCGTGAGTGCATCATGGGTTTTATTGGTGTTAATTGTTGTAATTGGTGTGGCCTTGGGCGGAATATTGGCCATTATGCAGCTGCGAATTACTGAAAATTTACAACAAAAAATATTTGTACGCTCGTCCTTTGATTTTAGCTATCGATTGCCAAAAATCAAATTTGAAGAACTATACAACAAATATGCCCCTGAGCTGGCCAATCGCTTTTTTGACACCATGGTAATCCAAAAAGGAGCATCCAAATTACTCTTGGACTTTTCTTCTTCTTTGTTGCAAATTATTTTCGGAATCATCTTGTTGGCGCTTTACCATCCTTTCTTTATTTTATTTGGTGTTTTTTTGCTGGTACTGTTGTATGTAATTTTTAAATTTTCGTACAATTCCGGTTTATCAACAAGTTTAAACGAATCCAAGTACAAATACAAAGTGGTAGCATGGTTGCAGGAAATTGCGCGAAACAGCAGCAGTTTTAGGCGTCAAGAAAATTTTGATTTTGCGCTGTCTCGCAACAATGATTTGGTTGAGCAATACATTGGCTACCGCGAAAAACATTTCAATGTGATAAAGCGGCAGTTTATGCAGCTCATTGGATTTAAGATTTTAATTACCGCATCTTTGTTATTCATTGGCGGCTATTTGGTGCTCAACCAACAGATGAATATAGGCCAGTTTGTGGCTGCAGAAATCATCATCATTTTGGTAATTAACTCGGTAGAAAAAGTTGTTTTGGGACTTGAAACCTTTTATGATGTGCTCACCTCTGTAGAAAAAATTGCCCAAGTGTTTGATCTTGAAATCGAAAAATACAACGCCAAGACAGCTGATTATTGTTTCACGAAATTGTGTTTAGAAACCGACAATCTTTCCTTGAAATTTCCCGACAACAAAAAAAGCGTCTTGTCCCGCATTACACTTAAAATTGAACCTGAAGAACGTGTTTTTCTGGCAGGCGAAAACGGCTCAGGTAAATCAAGTTTAATACGAGTGCTATCGGGCTTAATTGAACCCACCTCAGGCGCCTATTTTATAAACGACGACACCTACCTAAAAATTGACAAAAACCAACTGCGTTCTCACATCAGTGTAGTGATGCAAGAGGACACTCCGTTTGAGGGCAGCATTCTAGAAAACATTACTTTTATGAATCCGTTGGTGAGCAACGAACAAGTAAAGTGGGCTATTGATGCGGTGGGCTTGGGTGATTTTATCAAGTCAATGCCCGAAGGACTCGAAACAAAAATTGTACCCGAAGGAAAACAACTTTCTTCGTCAAATGCACAAAAAATATTGATTGCCCGAAGCATTGTAACCCAGCCCAAAGTGCTACTTCTGGAGGATCCATTGAATAAAATGGATACAAAAATTGCCAATGAAATTATTGATTTTCTGGTAGATCCAAAACACAAATGGACCCTAGTTGTGAGTTCAAAAAATGAGTACTGGAAAAAACAATGTTCGCGCACAATTGAACTTTCAAACGGAAAACTAATTGCAGATTCTAAAACCCAAAACCATGCTTAATCTGTCCAACAACAATCCAATCCTTGAAGATATTGATCGGTTTAGTACTGTGCGAAATTTGGCCAATAGACCACATTACAAAACCTTGAATCGCATTATTCTGGGTGCTTTTTTGATTTTTTTACTCATCTTATTCATGCCTTGGACCCAAAATATTGGCGGAACAGGTGCTGTGACTACCTTGAAACCCGGACAACGCCCACAAACAATACACACGGCCATAGCGGGAAGAGTTGAAAAATGGTATGTAAAAGAAGGTGACTTTGTGAAAAAAGGCGATACCATTGTGTACATTTCCGAAATAAAAGACGACTATTTTGATCCCAATTTAGTGGGCAATACCAAAAACCAAGTCAATGCAAAAAAAATGGCTTTGGATGCCTATGGGGAAAAAGTAACCAGTTTAGAACAGCAATTTAATGCCATTGAAAAGGAACGTAAATTAAAAATGGCGCAAGCACAAAACAAAATCAAGCAGTCGTATTTGAAAATTGCAAGCGACAGCATGGATTTAGAAGCAGTAACTACGCAACTAAAAATAGCCAATACGCAATTTACCCGTGCCATCACCTTAAACAAAGAAGGATTAAAACCGCTCTCGGATGTAGAGGAAAAGAAATTGAAACTACAGGAAATGCAAGCCAAACTGATTACGCAAGAAAATAAATTGCTCACCAGTAGAAATGAATTACTCAACGCCAAAGTAGAAATTAACCGAATTGAAGCAGAGTATGCTGAAAAAGGAGCAAAATCCAATAGCGATAAATTTACAGCCATGAGCAACCAGTTTGATACAGAAGCTCAGGTTAATAAACTCGAAAATCAATTTGTGAATTACTCCATTCGAAATGGGTTATATTACATTACCGCCCCACAAGATGGCTACGTAAACCGCACCTTGCAAGCTGGAATTGGCGAAACAGTAAAAGAAGGCACGCAATTGGTAAGCATCATGCCTGCCATTTATGACATTGCCGTTGAAACCTATGTGAGCCCCACCGACATGCCACTGATTCACAAAGGCGAAAAAGTGCGCATCTGGTTTGACGGTTGGCCTACCATTATTTTTTCGGGTTGGCCCAACATGTCATACGGAACATTTGGCGGTAAGATCGTAGCGGTTGAGCGGTTTATAAGTCCCAACGGAAAATTCAGGGTCCTCATAGCCCCTGACCCAGCCGATCATGCATGGCCCAAACAAATAAATATTGGATCGGGCGCACAGACATTGGCACTACTCAATAACGTGCCGGTGTGGTTTGAACTGTGGCGAACACTTTCCGGATTTCCTCCCAATTATTATGCGCCAACAACTTCCAAAATGGATAATTCAAAACCTGCTAAAACCGAGTAATTCTGCTTATGAAATACCTGATCCTATTGCTTAGTAGTCTGTCCATGTTGGCACAAACATTGCCCAACAAAGAACTTAGTTATGAGGAATTCTTGGGCTATGTGAAAAAATTTCACCCCCGAGCCAAAATGGCGCAACTGCAACTAAGCGAAGCACAAGCAAGTTTAATGGCCGCGAGGGGTGCCTTTGACCCGAAGATTGAAGTTGATTTTTCACAAAAACAATTCATGGGTAAAGAATATTACGGACTCCTAAACAGCAGTTTCAAAATCCCAACCTGGTATGGAATAGAGGTAAAAGCAGGATTTGACAACAACGACGGTTTCTTTTTAAATCCAGAAAATACGATGCCTCAGCAGGGTTTGTATTCTTTTGGTATAAGTGTACCGCTAGGTCAAGGCTTGTGGATAAACCAACGAATGGCAGATTTGCAAAAAGCAAAGGCGCAACTAAAACTAAGCAGAGCTCAACAAACTTTAGATGCCATTGACGTGTTGTATGATGCCTCTTTGGCTTATTTTGAATGGAAAAAAAGCGACCAAGAAGTTCGGTTGTATACCCAATATGTTCAAAATGCAACGGTGCGATATGGTGCAATAAAAACGCTTATCATTCAAGGAGACAAACCCGGAATTGATAGTATCGAGGCAGGAATTAATGTGCGCAACCGCAAACTTAATCTGAGCGAAGCAGAGCTAAAACGCACCAAAGCAAAGCTAGAACTTGCAAACTATTTGTGGTTAGACAATTTGATTCCAATGGAATTGCAAGACGATATTGTGCCCGAACTCAACTTAGAAAATACCATTCAAAACACGCTTGGAACCACAGAAATCTTAACCAACAACATTAATATAGACCAACATCCCAAAATTGCGGCACTCAATCAGAAGCGATCCCTTTTGGATATCGACCGCAGACTCAAAGCCAATTTACTGTTGCCAAAGGCCGACGTTGGTTATCAATATTTATCGGAAGACCGCTACCGAAATACTCCTTTTGAGAACAATTACAAACTGGGAATGAACGTTAATTTTCCTTTGTTTTTACGAAAAGAACGGGGTAATTTAAAACTAGCCAAACTCAAAATTCAAGATGTAGTTTGGGAATTAAGCATAGAACGGGTACAACTTACCAACAAAATAAAAGCCCAACAAGCAGCCGTGCAAACCATGGAGCAACAAAAAAACATGGCCAAAGAACTTACACAAGATTACCAAACCATGTTACGTGCTGAAGAGCGATTGTTTGGGTTGGGGGAAAGTTCGTTTTTTGTATTGAACATGCGTGAAAATAACCTGGTAAGTGCGCAAATCACAGCCATACAGCTTGAAAATCAATATTTTCAGGCTAACGCAAAATTATTTCAAACTACTGCGCAAACACAATCCAATTAATGCATTAAACTAGCCATGCTACGTTTAGGTCGTTAATTCCTTGTGATGAATCTAGCGCCCAAAACCAAAAATTTGCAAGGCCGTCCTCTACCAAAATAGCTGGTTAATCGCGAATGCACGTGCGCACTCCTTTCGATTTTTTTTGCCTACTTTTGGTCACTTATTTTTACATCATGATTATTCAAAAAACAAGAGAAGAAATAGAGTTGATGCGCGAAAGTGCCCTGATTGTATCCAAAACATTAGGCATGATTGCCAAAGAAATAAAAGCAGGCGTTACCACCTTGTATTTAGATAAATTAGCCGAAGAATTTATACGTGACCATGGGGCTGTTCCCAGTTTTTTGGGGCTTTATGGTTTTCCAAATAGTTTGTGCATGAGCCCCAATGCCCAGGTGGTTCATGGCATTCCCAACAACAAACCCTTAGAAGAAGGCGATGTCATTTCGGTAGATTGCGGCGCTTATAAAAACGGTTTTCACGGCGACCACGCTTATTCGTTTGAGATTGGCGAAGTAGCTCCCGAAACCAGAAAATTATTGCAAATCACCAAAGAATCATTGTATGTGGGTATTCGTGAATTTCGTGCGGGTAACCGCGTGGAAGATGTGGGTAATGCCATTCAAAAATATACCGAAGCCCATGGCTATGGTGTAGTGCGCGAATTGGTTGGTCACGGATTGGGGCAAAAAATGCACGAAGATCCCGAAATGCCTAACTACGGTAAAAAAGGACGTGGAAAATTGTTTGTAGAAGGCATGGTGGTAGCCATTGAGCCCATGATTAACTTGGGCACGCGCAACATCAAACAACTGAAAGACGGCTGGACGATACTCACCGCCGACGGCAAACCCAGCGCGCATTTTGAACACGATGTAGCACTCATTGATGGCAAGCCCGAACTGCTTTCAACCTTTCAATACATTTATGATGCCTTGGGAATTGTGAGCAATGAAGAAGACGAATTTAGACGAAAATAAACCCAAATCCGCATGCTAAAATCCAGCTTTAAGTTTATACTAAACACCATTCCTCGGCCCCTATTAATTCGGTTGAGTTTGGTTGTACAACCCCTATTGGCTGCTCTTTTACGCGGCAAAAACTTTGTTGATCCAATTGACGGCAAAGGCTACCGCACTTTTTTACCCTATGGATATGCAACCCAACGCAACAATGTGTTGGCGCCAGGCACCCTTTCATTAGAACGTCACCGCTTACTTTGGTTGTATTTGCAAAATGAAACTGATTTTTTTACCGCCGTAATGCCCAAAAAAGTTTTGCACTTTGCGCCAGAACAAGAATTTCATAAGCGATTTAAAAAACAGTCCAATATTGAGTATACAACCACCGATTTGCTTTCGCCTTTGGCCGATGTAAAAGCCGACATCTGTAATTTGCCATTTCCTGATAATAGCTATGACATGATATTATGCAACCACGTATTGGAACACATTCCAAATGACAAACTGGCCATGCAAGAATTGTATCGGGTAATGAAGCCAGGGGGAATGGGTATATTTCAAATTCCACAAGACTTGAAACGCGCAACAACTTTTACCGATGACAGCATTACCGATCCCAAAGAACGCGCCAAGGTATTTGGACAATATGATCATGTGCGGGTGTACGGTCGAGATTACTTTGACACTTTACGAAGCATTGGATTTACTGTAATTGAAGAAGAATACACCCAAAAAATTGGTGCCGAAAAGGTAAAACTGTACGGTTTAGCCCAAGGCGAAATTTTACCCATTTGCTATAAACCAAAAAAGTAAATCCAGTATTTGGTAAAACACCGAAAGTTGTATCTTTAAAAACTTTTAAAATGAAATGTATGTGTACCCGTTTGAAATTAATTATTGTATGCGCTTTACTGGGCGGTCAGTTAATGGCTCAACCCATTACCGAAGTTGCCCCACCCTACAACATTCAAACCGTTACCTTTCAAGTGAACAACCAAAATACAGTGCCGTTGTTTGCTTTAGGTGATACATTTAAATTACAATTTGACGATTTATTTGGCAACGAAGCCAATTATTACTACCAAATTATCCATTGCGATTACGACTGGTCGCCCTCACAACTTTCTCGAAATGAATATTTAGGCGGATTTAACGACCAACGCATTTTGGATTATACCAATTCATTCAACACCTTACAAATTTATTCGCATTACAACTTACAAATCCCCAACAAAACAACGCAGCTGTTAGTAAGCGGAAATTATGTGATAAAAATTTTAAACGAAGACCGCGAACTTGTTTTCTCGAGACGGTTTATTGTGTATGAAAATCTAGTATCGGTGCCACTTCAAGTAAAAAGAGCTCGAAATGTACAAGATGTCAATCGCAAACAAAATTTAGATTTTGCTGTAAAATCGCCTACTATTTTATTTCAAAATCCGTTACAAAACGTGAAAATTTTATTGCTAAAAAATGGGCAATTGAGTACCGGGCTAACCGACATCAAACCCATGTATACCATTGGCAATGATTTGATTTATAAATACGATGTTGAAACACAATTTTGGGGCGGAAATGAATTTCGCTATTTTGAAAATAAAGACATCCGTGCAGCCACCAATAATATTGCCCGAATTGATTCAAACGGAGGAATTTACAATGCTCACCTGTATACCGATGAAGCCAGAAAAGAATTGCCATACACCTACAACCCCGACATCAATGGAAACTTTTTAATCAAAAATATTGGATCTGATCGCAACGAGGTTGAAGCCGATTACGCTTGGGTATTCTTTACTTTATCGGCACCTAGCTATTATGACAACAAAGACATTTACATCAATGGCATGTTCAACAACTACGCGTTGTCACCCGCAAACAAAATGGAATACAATGCCAAAGATGCTGTATACGAGAAAGCGATAATGATTAAGCAAGGGTTTACCAATTACCAATATTGTATAGCCGATGCTAATGGAAACATCGACCATGAAAATGCCTTAGACGGAAACCACTTTCAAACAGAAAACGACTATTTTGCCATCGTGTATTACAAAGAAAACAGTCAACGCTATTACCGTGTAATTGGCAAAGGACAAGCCTCATCTATTGACATCATTAACTAATTCGTTTCGCATGATTTCGCAAATTAGTTCAGGCATAAAAATATCAGTTGAAACCAATTACTCGGGCAGTTACTTGCAAAACAACCGCATGCATTATGCCTTTTCTTATCAGATAGAAATAGAAAATTTAACCGCTGATACGGTTCAACTCGAATCAAGGCACTGGGATATTTTTGACGCATTACACCAAAAAGACGAGGTAGATGGCGAAGGCGTGGTTGGAAAAAAACCCATTTTAGCTCCTGGCGCATCATTTACGTATCAATCGGGTTGTTTGTTGGCTTCAACCTATGGCGCGATGAAAGGCCATTACAATTTTGTAAATTTCAGCACCGCTTTGCGCTTTCAGGTAGACATTCCGTTATTTCATTTAAGTGCTCCATTTGCGCGGAATTAAGCGAATTATTGGATGTGTACTTTTTGCTTTCATTTGTACTTTTGCTCACTATACTAAAACCATTTCAAATCAACTCATATGCTTAAAGGATTTTTTAATGTTCCCAAAGCAGTTAACGAAGCTGTAAAATCGTATGCTCCCAATTCACCAGAGAAAGCTGCCGTCTTGGCCGCTTACCGTAAAATGTGGAACGAAACCATTGATGTGCCCATGTACATTGGTGGAAAAGAAATTAGAACCGGAAATACCCGAACCCTTTCGGCGCCACACGACCACAAACACATCGTTGGTAAATACCATTTGGGCGATAAATCACATGCCGAGGCAGCCATTCAAAACGCCTTGGATTCGAAAGAAAAATGGGCAAATTTGGCTTGGGAACAACGCGCCGCTATTTTCTTGAAAGCGGCTGAACTCATTGCCGGTCCCTATCGGGCACGCATCAACGCGGCCACTATGATTGCGCAATCCAAAACAATTTTTCAGGCTGAAATTGATGCCTCTTGTGAGTTGATTGACTTTTTGCGTTACAATGTACAATTCATGACCCAAATTTATGCCGATCAACCGCAATCAGATTCGGGCGTGTGGAACCGTTTGGAATACCGACCGCTCGAAGGATTTGTGTATGCCATTACGCCTTTTAACTTTACCGCAATTGCGGCCAATTTGCCTGCTAGCGCTGCCATGATGGGCAACGTAGTGGTTTGGAAACCAAGTGATAGTCAAATTTTCTCGGCCAAAATTATCCTAGATATTTTTAAAGAAGCTGGTTTGCCTGACGGTGTGATCAATGTAATTTATGGTGACCCTCAGCTAATCAGCGATACCGTATTTGCTAGCCGTGATTTTGCCGGCGTACACTTTACTGGATCTACCCATGTGTTCAAAGACATCTGGAAAACCATTGGCACAAACATTCACCACTACAAAACTTACCCAAGAATTGTGGGCGAAACCGGTGGAAAAGATTTTGTTTTGGCGCATCCATCAGCCAATGTAAAACAAGTAGTTACCGGCATTGTTCGGGGCGCTTTTGAGTTCCAAGGACAAAAATGTTCGGCCGCATCTCGAGCCTATATCCCACAAAGTTTATGGCCTGAAGTAAAAGCCCAATTGGTTGCCGACTTAGCATCGATGAAAATGGGATCGCCCGAAGATTTTGGCAACTTTATTACTGCTGTGATCCACGAGGGTTCTTTTGATAAATTGGTTTCCTACATCGAACGCGCCAAGACAGATAATGATGTACAAATTATTGCAGGTGGTGGCTACGACAAATCGGTAGGCTATTTTATTGAACCAACAGTTTTGGTAACCACCAATCCCAAATATGTAACCATGGAAACCGAATTGTTTGGCCCCATTGTTACGGTTTACGTATACGAAGATGCCCAGTGGGATAACACCCTGAAATTGGTGGATGAAACCTCTGAATATGCCTTAACTGGTGCTATTTTCTCACAAGATCGCTACGCCATAGCGCAAGCCACTGAAGCCTTGAAAAATTGCGCTGGAAATTTTTACATCAACGACAAGCCAACCGGAGCCGTAGTAGGCATGCAGCCTTTTGGCGGCGCAAGAGCTTCAGGAACCAACGACAAAGCGGGTTCTGCGCTCAATTTATTGCGTTGGGCCTCGCCGCGTACCATCAAAGAAACATTTGTGACTCCCGAAGATTACCGCTATCCGTTTTTAGGAGAAAACTAATCCGTTTCAATTTTTACAAAGCCCAATTTAACCTTGGGCTTTTTTTATTTCTACAAATTTGTCTATATTCGACTCGTTTTTAACCATTTACTTATGACCAAAAAAATTACTTTACTCAGTTTGCTGTTTTGTACAGCCCTAGGATTTGCTCAACAATTTGATTTGATCAAAAACCAATCACACACCAAAATTATCTATGACCAAGTGATTGGGCTCTCGGATGTGGCAGCTCATCCCAAAAACACGGTTACCTCAAATTATTACAAACAAGTGTATTATGAATTGCAACGTGCCGATAACCTAAACCGTTTTGCCGATCATGCACTATTAAATAATGAAACTACACGCAGTAGCATTACGCGTCAACTGCCTTTGAGTATAATGGTTTCGGAATTTGAAAGTTTATCGTCTGAGGCCATCGCACGCGAAGACGTATACAAAAACAACCAAGACCAATGGATTGCAAAGCCGAATGCAGTTGTTTTTACTACACATCAGTTGGCTTTAGCCGCTCCCTTAAATCATGTGGTATCTCAATTAACTAATGTGTTTGTTTTAAAAGCAAATTTGATTTTCAATACAACACAAAAAAGTATTTTAGGCTTTCAAGCCAATTTTAATGATGGGCAAGGCTGGCGAACTGTAAATACCAATCAAGCCATTACGGTAACTTTCCCAAACCAAGCTACCCAAAAAATTGATTTCCAAATCCAGTTCACAGACGGAACTACGGCTGCAAATAGTGCTGAAATTGACTATGTTCCTGCAGTTACGTTACGCAATCCGGGAAATACTTCAGCCATTACAAGCATTTCTGCTACTATTCCTTACCAGGGTGTAGAAGATGCCGCGGCCTATTTGGGACAAGGTGAATATGAGATTTTCTATGACAACGGTAATGGCGTATTAGATAAACCCATTATTTTATTGGATGGATTTGACCCCAACGACGGACGCCCAATTCCTGCTATATACGGCTTATTGAACTACGGTACAACGGGTCAAAACTTGGCCGACGATTTGCGCAACCAAGGATTTGATGTGGTAATCTTAAATTTCCCAAATTATACCCAAACCGAAACAGGAAATGTATTGAGTGGTGGTGCCGATTACATTCAACGGAATGCAATGGTTTTAGTAGAATTGATTAACCAAATTAATGCACAAAAAGTAGGGAACGAGAAAAATGTGGTGATAGGCCCAAGTATGGGTGGATTAATTGCCCGCTATGGCTTGCGCTACATGGAGCAAAACAGTTTAAACCACGATACGCGTTTGTATTTATCGTTTGATGCCCCGCATTATGGCGCCAATATCCCGATTGGGTTTCAGCATTTGTTCAATTATATGGCCAATGGCCCCTTGGGTGATGCAACCGTACAAGTATTTGTAGACGCTATGATTAAAAGCAATGCCTCACGTCAAATGCTAATTGACCAATTTGAAGGCCATTTGGCTGCCGGTAGCGCCTTTGAGTTTAACCCTGCAATTGTATTGCCTACAGGAAAACCAAATTTTAGATCGGCCTTTCAAAATGAACTGAACAGCATGGGATTCCCAACCTTAACCCGAAATGTTGCAATTACAAACGGAAGTGGAAATGGAACTACCAATGGCGTACCTGATGCAGTGGTTATGGACCACACCTTTAACATAACCACTACCCAACGCGCCATTATCAATTTGCGTTTTACACCCAACACCAATACCCAAAATCAAGTGAGCCGATTTAGAGCACAAGGACAGGTTTTTGGTTTTTGGATCACGGCTTACGAAAGTTTAGCCAATTCTAAAGCGCCAACCACTTCTGCTGGACTCGACTCTGCGCCAGGTGGAACCTTTGATATTTCTGGTTTAGCAGGAGCTGCAGGCAGCAATGCTTTGTTAACAGAGTTTTTCAATAATTTATTGGTGGATTCCTTTGATTTTGTTCCTACCAATAGCGCGTTGGCCATAAATATTCCAAATTGGTACGCTCCGGTCACAGCGGCCTCTACAACTCCGTTTGTGGCTAAACATGTGCCTTTGTCTAACGAAAACCACGTAACGCTAACTCAAGAAAATACGGTTTTTGCTATAAATGAAATTTTAAATAATGTATTCTCGGTGCAAGAACAAGCCTTTGCCGATATTGCCGTACAAAACCCAATCAGCAATAGCATCAATTTGACAAGCAGCACCATTTACAATGATGTTCAGATTGGCTTAATTGACATCAGCGGGAAATCCATCCTAGACTTGGATCATCAGCAAATAGAAGGATCGTACCAATTGCCGGTAAACCTCACTCCCGGTATGTATTTCTTAACCCTTCAGAATGAATCTGGAAAAATAACCAAGAAAATCCTTCGAAACTAAATACAGAAAAGCCCCAAATTGGGGCTTTTTTTAGGGCTTGTATTTAAGTGGTAAATAGACTACTTTTTTGGTTTCAAAGAAGGGCTCGCTGAAGAACTCAGGAATGGCATATTCTTGCGCTGTGGGAAAGAGAGCCAACTCCTTTGAAAGATCGCCTCCTTTCAGATATAAGATGCCATTTTTACGTTCGTGTTTTTGGGTTTTGCCGATTTTGTTTTTCACCCAAGACACAAAATCAGGCATGTTGGTTACCGCCCGACTTACAATAAAATCATAGGTTCCTTTCACATTTTCGGCACGAAGTTGCTCGGCTTTTACGTTTTGCAAACCGAGTGCGTCGGCTACGGCTTGCACTACTTTTATTTTTTTTTGAATTACATCAATCAAATGAAATTGAGTTTCTGGAAATAAAATTGCCAACGGAATTCCGGGGAATCCTCCGCCAGTTCCAACGTCCAAAATAGCCGTGCCCGGCTCAAAGGATTGCACCTTAGCAATGGCCAAGGAATGCAACACATGATTGGTATATAGCGACTCAATATCTTTGCGCGATATCACATTAATTTTGGCATTCCAATCCTGATAAAGCGCATCCAATTGTTCAAATTGCGCGTACTGGATTTCGGTTAAATCAGGAAAGTAAGTTCGTAGTGCTTGCATGCTTTATTTTTAGGCAAAAATAGGACTTTCGCGGTGAAATATTTTGCCTTTTTTAAAGCCCTAGATTTTATTAATATTTATATTTGTGACTAATTTTTAATTAAATGAGTACAACCGTTCCTTCTTTTGCAAAAAACGATGATCTAAAGTTTTTTAAAACGCTCAATTCTCGGGTAAATGCCTATTTTAAGGAAAATAATATTTCCAAAACAGGGAATTGGCAGATCCATCTCAAAACAATCATTTTATTTACCATATTTGTTGTTCCCTATTTTATAATACTCTTTTTTAACATGGCTTTCGGTTGGCAATTGCTGCTCAATATGCTCATGGGAATTGGTATGGCCGGTATTGGAATGAATGTGATGCACGATGGAAACCACGGTTCGTATTCATCAAAACCGTGGGTGAATAAAATAATGGGAGGGAGTATTTATATATTGGCAGGGAATGTCTACAATTGGCAAGTGCAACACAATGTATTACACCACACCTACACCAACATTCATGGGCATGACGAAGACTTGGATGCCGGTCGCATCATCCGCTTTACCAAAAATGCAAAATGGTATAGTTTTCATCGATTCCAGCAATATTACTCGATTTTCCTTTACGGTCTTTTGACTTTCAATTGGGCTATCACTACTGATTTTACCCAAATGAAAAACTATTTAAAACGCAAATTAACCTACGGTGAACCACAAAGTCCAACTAAATTGTGGAGTGTTTTGGTGATTTCAAAAATTGTCTATGCACTTATTTGGATTATAGTACCCATTGTTTTTGGCGTAACCTGGTGGAAAGTCTTGTTGGGCTATTTTGTCATGCATTACACAGCTGGACTCATTTTAAGCATTGTGTTTCAGTTGGCACACGTGGTTGAAGAAACCGACAATCCTATTCCTGGAGAAAATGGAGAAATCGAGAATACCTGGGCCATTCATCAGTTATATACGACAGCCAATTTTGCACCAAAAAATAAATTGGTCAATTGGTTTACCGGTGGATTAAATCACCAAATTGAGCACCATATTTTTCCACACATCAGCCATGTGCATTATGGAAAAATTGCTGAAATCGTAAAAGCAACTGCGGCCGAATGCAATTTACCATACCATGAATTCAAAACCATGCGAAGTGCCGTTTTTGCTCACTTTAGACACTTGAAAGACCTTGGCAAAAATCCTCAACTTACCTAACACAATTCTAATTTATACATGAGCCCACTATCAGATCGAATAAATCAACTGGCAACATCGCAAACTTTAGCCATGGCTGCTTTGGCCAGAGAATTAAAAGCCCAAGGAAAAGACATCATTAGTTTGAGTTTGGGTGAACCCGATTTTAACACCCCTGATTTTATTAAAGAAGCCGCCAAAAAAGCGATTGACGAAAACTACAGCACCTACACCCCAGTAGACGGCTATATAGAATTAAAAGAAGCCATTTGCCGCAAATTTAAACGCGACAACAACCTAGAATACAAACCGGCCAATATTGTAGTGTCAACCGGAGCAAAACAATCATTATACAACATTGCCCAATGCATGCTCAACGACGGTGACGAAGTAATTTTGCCTGCGCCCTATTGGGTGAGTTATTTTGAAATCATCAAAATGTCGGGTGGAATTCCAGTAGAAGTTCCCACCTCGGTAGAGAGCGATTTTAAAATTACCGCCGAGCAACTGGAACAAGCCATTACCCCCAAAACAAAAATGATTTGGTACAGTTCACCCTGCAACCCCAGCGGTTCGGTTTACAGCCGAGAAGAACTAACTGCCTTAGCTGCCGTCTTGGCCAAATACCCAAACATTTATATCGTTTCTGACGAAATTTACGAACACATCAACTTCTCGGGGACGTTTTGCAGTATTGCCTCTATTCCCGGTATGTTTGACCGCACCATTACCGTAAACGGCGTAGCCAAAGCCTTTGCCATGACCGGCTGGCGCATTGGGTACATTGGTGCCCCAGAATTTATAGCCAAAGCCTGCACCAAAATGCAAGGACAAGTAACCAGTGGAGCCAATTCGATTGCACAACGCGCAACGATTACCGCTGTAGACGCCGATCCTTCTGTGTTACACGAAATGGTATCCGCCTTCAAAAATCGCCGTGACTTGGTGGTGAAACTCATCAACGAAATACCTGGACTGAAATTGAATGTACCCGAAGGAGCCTTTTATGTTTTTCCAGATGTTTCTTCTTTCTTTGGCAAAATCTTGCGTGGTACACTAATCAAGAATGCCGATGATTTTTCGATGTATTTATTGGCCGAAGCCAATGTAGCTACTGTAACCGGTGATGCGTTTGGCAATCCTGATTGCATTCGTTTTTCGTATGCCACTAGCGAAGCCATCTTGACTGAAGCATTATCCCGCATTAAAACCGCCTTGGCCGAATAGTATGAAAATTGTACTGCTTGGTTCGGGTGAACTCGGAAAAGAATTTACGATTGCGGCCCAGCGATTGGGACAAACCGTGATTGCCGTTGATAATTACGAAAACGCTCCAGCCATGCAAGTGGCACACGATTTTGAAGTAATCAACATGCTCGATGGTGCCGAACTCGATCGCATCATCGCCAAACACCAACCCGATTTTATTGTACCCGAGATAGAAGCCATTCGCACCGAACGGTTTTACGACTACGAAAAGCAAGGCATTACCGTAGTGCCCTCGGCCAAAGCGG
>JBJOOG010000102.1:0-4272 GCA_046051465.1 Bacteroidota bacterium
CCAACAAACGAGCCAATTTGTACAACCAACAAATTCGTACCCGCATACTCGACAAAGAGAGTATGTTGGCTACAGGCGATTACTTAATGGTGGTCAAGAACAGTTACTTTTGGCTGCAAGACACCGAAGAGGCTGGATTTATTGCCAATGGGGATATCATCGAAGTTTTGGAACTCTTCTCGATTAAGGAATTGTATGGCTTTACCTTTGCATCAGTTAAGATTCGTATGGTTGATTACCCCAACCAACGGCCAATCGAAACAATTTTGCTATTGGATACTTTGTCTAGCGAATCGCCTTCATTATCCTATGACGATGCCAATCGCTTGTATCAAGAGGTGTTACAAGACTACGAACACGAAACCACCAAATACAAAAAGTTTCAAAAGGTAAAGGAAAATGAATACTTCAATGCCTTGCAAGTGAAATTTTCCTACGCCATTACCTGCCATAAATCCCAAGGTGGACAATGGAATACGGTATTTATTGAACAGCCCTATTTGCCCGACGGTATTGATCAAGATTACATTCGGTGGTTGTACACCGCGGTGACACGTGCAAAAGAGAAGTTGTATCTGATTGGATTTAAGGACGATCATTTTCACGAATAAAAGCTAAAAAATAGGCCAAGATTATTTGTATTTTTGAGCCGCATCAACCCACTGAATGTATGAAAGTAATTGCTGTAATTCCCGCTCGTTATGCCTCCACGCGTTTTCCTGCTAAACTCATGCACGATTTGTGCGGAAAAACCGTCATACAACGCACCTACGAAGCCGCTGTACAAACCAATTTGTTTGATGATGTTTTTGTGGTAACCGACTCGGAAATCATCTACCAAGAAATTACGTCCCAAGGCGGAAAGGCAGTAATGAGTAAGCAGGAACATGAATCGGGCAGCGATCGTATTGCAGAGGCAATTGCAACAATGGATGTGGATATTGTAGTTAATGTGCAAGGCGACGAACCGTTTCTAGATGCGAATTCATTGCATAACTTGATTCAAGTAATTCATGCTGATGCCGATAAAAAAGTGGATTTGGCTTCCTTATATTTTGAAATTAAAGACCAAGAAGCCATTGACAATCCCAATAATGTGAAGGTAGTAGTTGGTCAGGCACAATTTGCCTTGTATTTTTCCCGCTCGGTGATTCCGTATCCCCGATCGGTTGACAGCAGTTTGCGGTATTTTCAGCACATTGGTATTTATGCCTTTCGAAAAGAGGCCTTGTTGGACTTTGCCCAATTGCCCATGCAATCGCTTGAGGCTACCGAGAAACTAGAACAACTGCGTTATTTAGAATACGGCAAACGCATCAAAATGGTTGAAACTTCACACAAAAGCATAGGTATTGATACACCCGAAGATTTAGAAAAAGCCAGGGCATTTTGGGGTGTCAATTAATTGCCTTTTTGTTTCTCGATAAGGATTAATTCATTGTGCGTTTCTACTTTGGGTATCCGAATTACGTTGTAGGGTTTGTTGTTGAACTTTATACAATAGTCTGTATTTCGATCAAGATCTTCCTTTGTTAATGTCATGGTATTAAACAAGATATAACCCGGAGAATTCAAAAGCAATCCAAGTCTGTCTGCAAAGAATTTCTCAAACAAAAAGGCAGGCATTTTGGTATCTTGAAATACATCTACAACAATCAGATCAAATTTGAAAGCCGTTTTTAATACATACTCAAAGGCATCGCCTTGAATGAGGTTGAGCTGTTTAATTTCGTCCAACTGAAAATAAGTTTTGGCCAATGTAATTACTTCGGGATCCAATTCTACGCCCGTAATTTTGCCGCGGTAGCTCAGTTCATTAACCAGCGTTTTCAGTACACTTCCGCCACCCACGCCCAAAACCAAGATGTGTTGCATCTTCGCAATTTTGTCAAAACCAATTTGTTTTAGGCCATAACGCAATATGCGTTGTAAACTTCCATACGAATAGTTCGTGTGTGAGGAATCCAAGACCAGTTGACCGTTATTCCAGTTGACTTCCAATTGTTTACTCACCAAAGATGTTGTTTTATGAATTGTAACTGGAATAAAAAAACTAAACAGTCGTTTAAACATGGAGGTATTTTTTCGTAAAAGTAGCGGATAAATCTTAATTTTGGCCATCAAATTGGAATCATGAAACAAAAACTCTACCGTTGGATTTTCTTCGATATATTGGGTTGGCAAATTAAAGGAAACCTTGATCCAGCTTTAAAAAAATGTGTTTTTATGGTGCTTACACACACCAGTTGGCATGATTTTTTTCTGGGTTTGTTTACGCGCGGTATACTTCAATTAGAGATGCATTGGGTAGGAAAAAAAGAACTCTTTCGTTTTCCATTTGGCTATTATTTTCGATGGATGGGAGGAACTCCTTTAGACCGATCTGGAGGGTTAAACAAAGTAGATGCCATTGCAGATATATTTAAAAAAAAGGAGGTATTTCGTATGGCTATCTCTCCAGAGGGCACGCGCAAAAAAGTAACTGAGCTAAAAACGGGTTTTTATTATATTGCTCTAAAAGCCCAAGTTCCTATAGTTCCTGTAGCTTTTGATTTTAAAACCAGGTCTGTAATTTTTGGTAAACCATTTAAGCCCACCGGAAACTATTCCCAAGATTTGGCCGAATTGCTTCCCTTTTTTAAAGGTGTACAAGGAAAGATACCCGAAAACAGTTTTCAGATCCCTTAATAACCACATCAAATTAAGGTATATTTGAATTTTTAGCCCATGAACTACGAACAACTATTTCAGGATTTCAAATCGTCACGTTTGCTCGGACGATACATCACACTTGCTCATTTGGCTGAGTTCTTCGCCGATCTTCCGTCAGATGCTTTGCACGTGTTGGGCTATTCGGTTCAAAACCAACCCATTTATGCGGTACAACTGGGAGAGGGCAAAACAAAAGTTTTGATGTGGTCGCAAATGCACGGAAACGAAAGTACAACCACCAAAGCATTGATTGATTTTATTTCGTTTTTGCGAGCAGATACAACCGAATCAAAAGCCTTATTAACTCAATTTCAATTTTTATTCCTGCCCATACTAAATCCAGATGGTGCAAAAGCATACACCCGAGAAAATGCCAATGGTATTGATTTGAATCGGGATGCTCAAAATAGAACCCAACCCGAAAGTGTGGTTTTGAAACAGGCGTTTGATTCATTTCAACCCGACTATTGTTACAACTTGCATGACCAGCGCACCATATTTGGAGTTGGTTATACGGGTTTACCAGCTACAGTTTCTTTTTTAGCTCCGGCTTTTGATTCGCTTTGTACGTACAATGCTGTTCGCATGCAAGCTGTTCGCGTGATCAATGCGATGCACAATGCATTACAGCAGTATATTCCCAATCGAATGGGGCGATTTGACGATACCTTTAATATCAATTGCGTGGGTGATACATTTCAAGCTGCAGGAGTGCCTACAATTTTAATAGAGGCAGGACATTTTCCATCTGATTATCTTCGTGAAAAAACGCGCAAGTTTGTTTTTATCGGCTTGATTTCAGGATTACGGTCAATTTACGAAAACGATTTAGTTCGCAATGATATTGAAGATTATATGAATATTCCTCAAAATTTTCCGAATTTTTATGATTTTGTTTATAAAAATGTCACGATTTGTTGTGATGGTAGCAAAAAAATTATCAATTTTGCTGCTCAATACACAGAGGTCTTGCAAGAGGGAGATGTGGTGTTTAAAGCCACTATTTCAAAAATTGACCAACTCGATTCCTTTGTAGGACATCATACATACGATTGCAATAATCTGGTGTTTAACGCCAACGGTATTTTGTGTCCAACGCTAGGTTTAGAAGCAAACTTTTCTTTAGAGGGAGGACCTCAGTTTGAAAATGGTCTTCAAGTATAACAGACTCTGCTGTATTGATTAGTAAAATTAACTAGATACAACGGATTATGAGTAAGTTCAGATTAGACGAAGTAGACCATCAAATTTTAGACATGCTAATTGATAATACGCGTGTACCCTTTACCGACATCGCCAAAAAATTATTGATTTCTGCAGGAACTGTTCACGTTCGTGTAAAGAAAATGGAAGATGCAGGCATTATTATGGGTTCTACATTAACCTTGGATTATGAAAAACTTGGGTATTCATTTATTGCTTACGTTGGGGTTTTCTTGAATAATACCTCCCAAACTAAGTTTGTTTTGGAACGGATAAGTGAAATTCCTTATGTAACAGTTGCCCATGTTACAACTGGAAAATTCAATATCTTTTGTAAAATTAGAGCCAAAGACACCA
>JBJOOG010000103.1:0-11271 GCA_046051465.1 Bacteroidota bacterium
AAAAGGAAATTAAGGAGTTGAACTCCGTACAATTTTGAAGGATGTTCATTTCTTAATTTCCTTTTAGCAAAAATCGTAATATTTATCATTTAAAATCAAGACTACCACAGGGAACCATTACAACATCTGTACCGGCTGTAATCTTGTAAAATAGCTTTTTATCTTTTAATATATATTCTGCCCTAACCGGCCATTTTGTTTTATGGATAAAAATGGCGCTGTAAAATAAATAATTTTTGAACGGTGAAATTCTATTATTCAAATCATTTAATTGATCAGTTTCATTATTTAAAAGAGATGGTATGCCCGTAAGACCATAATCGAATTCTTGCACTTTGTCAAGTGTCATATTTGACTTAGTAAAGACAACTTTGGCGTACGTTTCTTTAGATTTAAAGGAAATGATTTTCGGAAATTTAATTTTTAAATCCAGCGGCGATGGTGCTTCATTACGTACATTAGTCCAAAAAATGAAATAATTGTACTCTTTTCCTTTATAGGAAACGATTCCACCTCCCTTAGGTAAACTATTGGTAATAATTGTTTTATTCTTGACTGAAGAATTATAGACAACTTTTGAATACTCCCAATTCTTATTTTGAACCGATTGTCCATACAAGTTCAACGAGAGAAATATCAGTAAGAGAGTAAAATACTTTTTCATAAAATCAAAAAGGGTTACACTATACAAGTATAACCCTTTTACTTTGATATTGCTCCCCCTCTTGGGCTCGAACCAAGGACCCTCTGATTAACAGTCAGATGCTCTAACCAACTGAGCTAAGGAGGAAGGCGTGTTGCCTTTTAAAGCGGTTGCAAATATAATGCGAAAAATATTTTTTGCAAATAAATGCGTACAAATTTTCTAAAAATAATTATTTGCCTACAATGGCCTTGTATATGTCATTTCCGTTGGCAAAAACAAGTAGTGTAATAAGTAAAACAAATCCCACCATTTGGGCATTTTCTAAGAATTTATCACTTGGTTTTTTACCACTGATTAGCTCATACAACAAGAACACAACGTGGCCTCCGTCAAGGGCAGGAATGGGCAATAAGTTCATGACTCCCAGCATGATCGAGAGGATCGCGGTAATGCTCCAAAATACTTCCCAGCTCCAGGTTTTTGGGAAAATATCAAAGATGGCTTTAAATCCACCCACGCCTTTGTAGGCGCCAGTTTCAGGATTAAAAATGGCTTTGAGTTGTTTGCCGTAGCCCAGCAACTGCTCTTTTCCTTTTGCGATGCCTACTGGAATCGATTCAAAAAAGCCGTATTCTTGTTTGGTAAATTGATAAATCCCTAATTTTTCCAAACTTTCTACACCCAAGCGGGCTTGGTAAACGCCAATTTTGCCTTGCGCATTTATTTGTAAATTCACGGGTGTTTCTACTTCGTTGCGCAGCACGGCGGCAGCTACAGTTTGTCCTTTATGCGCTTCGGCATAGGCAACCACCTGATCGGTATATTTGGTAGGAATGCTATCCATACGCAGTATAATATCTTTGGGTTTCAAGTTGGCTATGTTGGCCGATTTGTCATCCACCATGCCCACAGCAAAGGGCTCTCTCCATCCAATAAACGGACGTTTTTCGCCACCCATCACTTTTTTAATCAAATCGATTGGCAGTAAAATGGTTTGTTTGGTTCCATTGCGCTCAATGTCAACGCTTTTGGCAAACAACAATTTGTTGGGCACCTCATTAAATTTGGATACTGTTTCGCCGTCAATGGCTAGAATTTTATCGCCGGTTTTAAAACCCAGTTCTTCGCCTACTTTCGAGGTTACAGCAATTCCGTCTTTTAATTCACTGTTTTTTAGATACAAATCACCGTAGTAAAAGGTCATACCGATGTAAATCACAAAGGCCAAAATAAAATTCACGGTTACCCCACCCAACATAATGATGAGGCGTTGCCAAGCCGGTTTGCTGCGAAACTCCCAGGGTTGTGGCGGCAAAGCCATTTGCTCTTTGTCCATGCTTTCGTCAATCATTCCGGAGATCTTTACATATCCGCCCAATGGAAGCCAGCCAATCCCGTATTCGGTTTCGCCAATTTTCTTTTTGAGCAATGAAAATTTAATGTCAAAAAACAGGTAAAATTTTTCTACCCGGGTTTTAAATAATTTGGCGGGAATAAAATGGCCAAGTTCATGAAGAATAATAAGTAAAGACAAGCTCAATAAAAACTGAGACAACTTGATTGCGATTTCCATAGTGCGTATGTTGTGGTATTATAAAACGCACAAAAGTAAGGTTTTCACCTTACTTTCAGTTGCGCAGTAGTGGACTACTTATTTTTTTATGATATTTTTATGAATACTTCCCTCTGAGGTATTGATTACTAGGGAATACATGCCCACAGCCAGTTGGTCAATGTTAAATTGAGTACTGTTGTATGTGCCAATTTTTTGCCCTAAAGCATTAAACACATCGCAATTTTCAAAAGCAATTGTATTGGGTAGGCTGATGTTAATTTCTGAGCTTGTTGGATTGGGATATACACCAACCAATTCACTCAATTCAAATGAGGCACTGCCCAAAGTTGCCGAACCATTTTTAGAAATAATGTCTTTATTCGCGTTAAAAACTACACCGGTAACCACAAATGGTACATTCACTATAAATTGTTGTCCGTTGGTTGTATGTTCCAAACGCAGGTCTATCGATTGTCCGCCGGCTCCGTTTAATCGTACAGGAACGGGCATTTCAAAAAAGGAAACAGAACTATGTGATTGCGCCTGATTTATTGTAACTCTGGCTTGACCTGGCGCAATGTTTTGTGCAGTGATGGTGTAAATGGGATACCCTTGTTTGTATACCCAATCATTAAAAAATTCATCCAGATTTTCGCCCGATGCAGCTTCTAAATGTCCTTGCAAATCTGGGGTTTTGGCATAGGCATAAGCCAATTCGGGATCGTTTAAGTAGTTAAGCAATCCTTGAAAGAATGCGGTATCTCCCAATTTGTAGCGCAACATATGCAATACCATTGCTCCTTTGTTGTATGACAAACGACTACTAAATATGCGGTTTACGTCGAGTGCTTCAGTATCGGTTAGGTAAACTGCTCCACTGGGTTGCGAAGTAATACTGGTAATCATCGAATTTTTGCTGGTTACAAATGCAGCCGCTCCGTCAAGGTGTTCTACTACCATGGATGCCATATACGTAGCAAATCCTTCGTTGAGCCAAATGTCTTTCCAGGTTCCGCAGGTTACTTTATCGCCAAACCATTGGTGACCGAGTTCGTGTGCAATTAAACTTCGGCTATATCCGCCATTGCTGCCAGCAGTCATAAACGAAACGGTGGTATGTTCCATTCCGCCTCCCCAGCTAAACTGAGCATGGCCATATTTTTCATTCCGAAATGGATAAGGCCCAAATGTATTTTCAAAGAAATTCATGATTGATGGAGTCACGGCCAAACTGGTTGTATTGGTAGCCGCAGTTTCCGGGTATTGGTAATTTACAATTGGGAAAAAGGGACTTTCAGGAGTTCCCAAACCGGCTTGTTGGGTATAGATTGCGTAATTGGTTACTGCTATAGCAATTAAATAGGCAGGAATTGGATAACCGTGTTTAAAATGGGTTTTGCTGTTTCCATTGCCCACCGCAATTTTGGATTGTTGCATTCCGTTGGCTACCGCAGTGTAGTTGCTTGGTGTAGTAATGTAAACGTCAATGCTGTCAATTTTATCGTTTAAATCTTGTTTACATGGCCACCATTCCATTGCGCCAAAGGGCTCAGACAAGGTCCACAATACAGGAACACTGTTATGGGTTGAGGTAGAAAAAGCGCCAAATCCCGACGAGGTTGGTATTCCGGCATAGGTGATACTCACCGAATCCAAAACAGTTGCATTTTGTACTACAGGTAAATTAATTATAACTTCATTGTTTGTACTGCGAGTAAACGACAAAGAAGTTCCTCTTTGTACAACCGAACTCACCACTAGATCATTTGACAACTCAAATACTACAGAACTCAAATTTTCTTTGGCAATATACTTTGTAGTTACTTCCCCCGATATGTATTGATCAGCTGGATCAACCGCTAAATCAAGTCGGTGGTACACCACGTCATATTTATCGGTTAATGGGTTAACTTGAATACGCATTTTCTTGCCGGCTGCTCTTTTTTCAGCTTGGACCAACTCTTCAAATTCACGGTCAGTGGTTTGGGCAAAACTCCCTATGCTAAGCATCAGAAAGAGAAAGGTGTATATGTTTTTCATAAGTAATTTTTTGCGAATTTATAGAATTAAACGAGAAACAAATCTTAAAATTTAATATTTGGAATAAAATTCAGTATCGGCCTGTTTTGACCATCATTTTTCTTTTTTTTTCGCAGTGAGATTATCTCAAACAAATGTTTAAATTTGCTCACTAAAATCAAGACATTCTACACCTAATACCATAAAAATCATGTTGCAAATTGCCTACATTCGAGAGCACAAAGAACACGTTATTGCCGCCCTGGCCAAACGAAATATCGACGCCAGCCAGGTGGTTAACGAAGTGGTTCAGTTGGATGAACAACGACGCGCCGCCCAAGCCGAATTGGATGCTGTTTTGACCGAATCCAACAAACTCTCAGCTGCAATTGGTGAAATGATGAAATCGGGTGAACGCGAAAAAGCAGCAATCGTAAAAGAAAAAACGGTATTGCTCAAAGAGCAAAGCAAAGAATTGTCTGAGAAAACCGAGCAATTGGCTAGTGCTTTACAGCAAAAACTATACACACTACCCAATTTGCCTGCCGACATTGTGCCAGCAGGAACCTCTGCCGAGGACAACCTCACGGTTTTTCAAGAAGGTGACATTCCGGTCTTGCACGAAGGCGCCATGCCACATTGGGAGTTGGTCAAAAAATACGACATCATCGATTTTGAGTTGGGCACCAAAATTACCGGAGCAGGATTTCCGGTATACAAAGGCAAAGGCGCTCGTTTGCAGCGTGCCTTAATCAATTATTTCTTAGATAAAAATATTGCCGCTGGCTACAAAGAATTCCAAGTGCCGCATTTGGTCAACGAGGCTTCTGGCTACGGAACGGGTCAATTGCCCGACAAAGAAGGGCAAATGTACCACGTGGGCATTGATGATTTGTATTTAATCCCAACCGCTGAGGTACCCGTAACCAATTTATTCCGTGATGTGATTTTAAGTGAAAATGAATTGCCCGTTTTGTGCACCGGATATACGCCTTGTTTCCGAAGAGAAGCAGGTTCTTATGGCGCGCACGTACGCGGATTGAATCGCTTGCATCAATTTGACAAAGTAGAGATTGTTCGTATTGAACATCCGGAAAATTCATACCAAGCGTTAGAAGGCATGGTGGAACACGTAAAAACCCTGTTGCAAGAATTAAAATTACCCTACCGCATTTTGCGTTTGTGTGGTGGTGACATGGGATTCACCTCGGCCTTGACTTATGATTTCGAAGTGTTTTCAACTGCCCAAGACCGTTGGTTGGAAATCTCATCGGTGTCTAACTTTGAGACCTTTCAAGCCAACCGACTCAAATTGCGTTTCAAAGGCAAAGACGGAAAAACCCAATTGGCTCATACGCTCAACGGAAGTTCTTTGGCCTTGCCCCGCGTATTGGCTGGCATTTTAGAAAACTACCAAACGCCCGAGGGCATTGTAGTGCCCGAGGTGCTTCGTCCGTATACCGGTTTTGATATGATTAACTAAAGATCGACTGTCTTTTTTCCAGCTTGCAAAGTGTGCAAACCAAGACAGCAGTTGCTTAATTCCGCTTTACAAAATGAAAAAACTCAGTATAATTTTGTGTTTGATATCGTGGCAACTTTGGTCACAAAACGAGCAATTGGCGCAAAATTATTTTGACAAAGGCGAATTTGAAAAAGCCAAAATCAGCTACGAATCTCTACTAGGAACTCAACCCTACAATTCCTTGTATTTTCAGCGCGTGGTAGAGTGCCAACAACAATTACAAGATTTTCAAGGCGCTGAAAAAAATTTATTGAACCGAAGCAAACAATACCAACAGACTTCCCTTTTGGTCGAGTTGGGCTACAATTACCAGTTACAAAAGCAATCCGACAAAGCAAAAAAGTACTTTGATCAAGCGCTCGATAAAATCCGTAAAAACCCCAACGAAGCCTATGGAATTGCGGTTGCCTTTGAGCGACATGTTTTGCTCGATCTCGCTTTGCAGTCATACGAATTGGCTTTGAGTTTGGCTCCACAAATGAATTTTAATTTTCAAATGGCGGTGCTACATGGGCAGCTAGGCCACACCGATCAAATGATTGACACATTTCTTACGGAGGCCTATACCAATCCGCAAAATTTGCCGCTCATTCAAAACCAATTGTCGCGGTTTATGCAAGAAGATGCCAGTGTCAATTTTCACGAAACCCTAAAAAAAGCACTGCTGCTTCGGGCCCAAAAAAATACCGATTTGTTTTGGAACGAATTACTCAGTTGGTATTATGTGCAACAGCGTGAGTACGGCAAAGCCTTTATTCAAGAAAAAGCCATTTACAAACGCAATCCCGAGTCCTTGGCCAACATCATCAATTTAGCTCAACTGGCCAACAACGAAGGATCTAAGTCAATTGCAAAAGACATTTTTAGCTTCATTATAGAAACAACCAAAGATGTAGAGTTAATTGTAAAAGCGCAGGATTATTTGTTGCAAATGCGAATAGACGCAGCACAAGCAGCTGATTTATCACTCATCACCGCAGATTTTGATCTACTGCTCAAGCGCTTCGGGCAAACGCCTTTCACTTTGCCATTGCAAAAAAGTTACGCACACTACTTGGCGTTTTCCTTGCAACAGCCAATTCCCGCCAAAAAAATGCTCAAACAAGCCCTAGAATTGCCGCTCAATGGCTTTCAAAAAGCCGATTTAAAAATGGAATTGGCCGATATTTTGGTGTGGGAACAAAATTTTAATCAAGCACTCATTTACTACAGCCAAATACAAGAAGAGCTAAAAGACCATGAAATTGGACACGAAGCCAGTTTGAAGTCGGCAAAAACAAGCTATTTCAATACTGATTTTACATGGGCACAACAGCAATTCAAAGCACTCAAATCGGCATCTACTCAGCTCATTGCCAACGATGCCCTCGATTATTTTTTACTCATTAGCGACGCCACTGTAGCCGACTCTACGCAAACAGCATTGAAAAGTTTGGCCAAAGCCGATTTTTTGAATTTTCAGAACAAAAAACAAGAGGCACAAGCGGCCTACCAGGAAATGGCCCAACAGTACAAAGGCCAAGAAATAGAGGAAGTAATTGGTTATAGATTGGCCAAATTAATCGAAAAAACAGCCAATCCCACGGCTGCCATTCCGTATTACGAAGGATTAATTGCGCAATTCCCTGAGGGAATTTACAACGACGAAGCCCACTATTTTTTGGCCGAAATCTACCGCATTTTAGTAGAAAACAACTTGGGGGAAGCTACGTATTTGGCTGAGTGCAAACAAAAAGCCATGGCGGCCTACGAATATGTTATTCTCCATCACGAAGACAGCATCTACTTTACTGAGGCGCGCAAAAAATTCCGCACATTACGGGGAGACAAAACACTTTAAATACAATGATATGATTTACTACAACGTCACTGTCAACATACACGAAAGTGTCCACGACCAATGGATGCGCTGGATGCAAGAAAAACACATCCAAGCCGTTTTGGCCACAGGAAAGTTCTCATCGGCCCGCATGGTTAAAGTTTTGGTCGAAGAGGAAATGGGCGGCCACACCTATGCCATTCAATACACCACCGAAAACAAAGAAATGCTGGAGCGTTATTACCAAGAAGATGCACCCCGATTGCGCGAGGAAGGTGCACGTCTTTTTGGCGACAAAATGCTGGCCTTCCGCACCGAATTGGCTCTCGTAGCCGAGTTTTTTCAACCCAATTAATTATAATCCCAGCACCACCCACCGATGGAAAAAGTAAAGGCCAAGAAGCATTTAGGACAGCATTTCCTCAAAGACGAAAGCATCGCGCAAGCCATTGCTGACTCGCTCAGTCTAGAGGGATATGATACCGTTTTAGAAATTGGCCCAGGTATGGGCGTGCTCACCAAGTATTTGCTGCCCAAGCCCATCAGTACCTATGTGGTAGAAATTGACACCGAATCTGTTGCCTATTTGCAAGAAAAATATCCGCAATTGGAAGGAAAAATTATTGGGCAAGATTTTTTGAAATACGATTTCACAACCATTTTTCAAGACAAGCCCTATGCCATTATTGGCAATTTTCCCTACAACATTTCTACGCAAATTGTGTTTCGCATGTTGGAAAACAGAAAGCAAGTTCCTGAGTTTTCGGGCATGTTTCAAAAAGAAGTAGCCGAACGCATCTGCGAGAAAAAAGGCAGTAAAACCTACGGAATTCTCTCGGTTTTGGCGCAAGCCTTTTACCATGCCGAGTATTTGTTTACGGTAAACGAAGACGTGTTTATCCCACCACCAAAAGTAAAATCGGGTGTACTTCGTCTCACGCGTAAGGAAAATTACACCTTGCCGTGCAACGAAAAATTGTTTTTTACAGTTGTCAAAACGGCCTTCCAACAGCGCCGCAAAACACTTCGTAACAGTTTAAAAACATTAAATTTATCGGATAGTTTACGAGAAGATAGTATCTTTGACCTCCGTCCGGAGCAACTGGACGTCGATCAATTTATTGGACTAACTCAAAAAATAGCTTCCGATGGAATTTAAAATCAGCAAACCATTTATTCAACAACTCGAGCAATTCATTCAAGAAAAGAATGATGTGCAATTGGAATTGCTGTTAAATGATTTACACCATGCTGATATTGCCGAGATTCTAGATGAACTCGATTTTGACGAAGCCACCTATATTTTTAAAGTACTCGATTCCGAGAAAACGGCAGAAATCTTGTTGGAACTCGAAGACGATTTGCGTGAAAATATCTTAAATCGCCTTTCGCCCAAAGAGATTGCCGAGGAGTTAGACGAACTCGAAACCAACGACGCGGCCGATATCATCGCCGAACTTTCCCGCGACCGAAAAGAAGAGGTAATCTCTGAATTGCAAGACGTTGAACACGCCAAAGACATCGTTGAATTATTGCGTTACGATGAAGACACGGCTGGGGGAATCATGCACAAAGAGTTGGTAAAAGTCAACGAAAATTGGAACGTGCTCACCTGCGTTAAAGAAATGCGTATTCAAGCCGAGAATATTTCGCGCGTGCATTCCATTTATGTAGTCGATGACGAAGATCGCCTCAAAGGCCGATTGTCGCTCAAAGATTTATTGACTACCTCAACCAAAACACCCATTAGCCAAGTTTACATCAGCAAATTAAACTATGTAAAAGTTGATACCGAAGACGTTGAGGTGGCCCGTATCATGCAAAAATATGACTTAGAGGCCATTCCGGTGGTTGATGAGTTGGGCCGATTGGTGGGCCGCATCACCATTGACGACATCGTAGACGTAATCAAAGACGAGGCCGACAAAGATTACCAGTTGGCGGCGGGTATCTCCCAAGACGTTGAGGCCGATGACAGCATCATCGAATTAACCAAAGCGCGCTTGCCTTGGCTTGTATTGGCTTTATTGGGCGGATTCATCACCGTAAAAGTGTTGGGGCTGTTTGAAGGCGCCATGCTCAACCACGGCAATTTATTTTTCTTCACTCCGCTTATTGCCGCGATGGCCGGAAACGTAGGCGTACAATCCTCGGCGATTATCGTGCAAGGTTTGGCCAACGACACCTTGAGTGGGTCCATTATCAACCGTTTGCTCAAAGAAGTGTCCTTGAGTTTACTCAATGGGGTAATTTTAGCGTCCATCTTATTTTTGGGCAGTCATTTTTTACTCAATGTTGAAGTAATCATCGGCATAATTGTAACCATTGCCCTAGTTTCTGTAATCATTATTGCTTCGCTTATCGGTACTTTTATCCCCTTATTACTCGACAAATTTGGCATTGATCCTGCTTTGGCCACCGGACCGTTTATCACCACCAGTAACGATATTTGCGGGATACTAATTTATTTTTCGATTGCCAAGCTAATATTGGGATTCTAAGTTCGGGCATTCCCTTATCAGGTCGCGCTGTCCGTTGTATCTTTTGCTCCGGCTAGCCTACACAAAAGGATGCCACTGCCATCGCTAATGCGTCCAAACAACAAAAACACGCCATGGATTTTTCATCAATCAAGATTCTCCACCTCGACAGCAATCATCCCTATTTGTGGGATACGCTCCAATCCTTGGGTTTTTCCAATACTGCCGATTTTACCTCGTCCAAAGCCGAAATCATGGCCCGCATGCCCGAGTATCATGGCATCGTAATCCGCAGCCGTTTCCCTATAGATCAAGCATTTATCGATAGCGCAACTCAGCTGCAGTTTATCGCTCGCGTTGGCGCCGGCCTCGAAAGCATTGATTGCGATTACGCCCAAGCCAAAAATATCACGCTCATTTCTGCCCCCGAAGGCAACAGCAATGCCGTGGGGGAACACGCTTTGGGCATGCTACTCAATTTGTTCAACAACTTAACGCAAGCCAACGCACAAGTTCACCAAGGAATTTGGCAACGTGAAGGGAATCGCGGCCATGAACTCGAAGGAAAAACAGTTGGAATCATTGGCTACGGCAACATGGGCAAATCCTTTGCCAAAAAACTCGCCGGTTTTGATGTGAAAGTTGTGTGCCACGATATCCAAAAAAATGTAGGCGATGCCCATGCCCAACAAGTTTCACTTCACGAATTGCAACAACAAGCCGATGTACTCAGTTTGCACGTGCCTTGGACGCCGCTTACGCACCAATTGGTAAACACGGATTTTATAGCTGCCTTTGCCAAACCGTTTTGGCTTATCAATACCGCACGCGGCAAAAACGTAGTCACCGCCGATTTGGTGCAAGCCTTGCAATTGGGCAAAATTTTGGGTGCAGCTCTCGATGTGTTGGAGTTCGAGAAAAGTTCATTCGAGACCTTGTTTCAGGAGAATGCCACCGAAATTCCGGAGGCCTTTCAAGCTTTATTGGCTATGCCCAACGTATTGCTTTCGCCTCATGTCGCTGGTTGGACCCACGAAAGCCACCTCAAATTAGCCCAAGTGATTGTGGCCAAAATCAAGGAAAAATACAGCGCCTAAACCCACAAGATTTCCTAAATTTCTGCTAAAGCACAGCAAAACATAGGTCAATTTCTGTGTATCTTTGCCTCGATTTTTACATTAATTTCCTCAATCAAAAAAATAAAATACTATGTATCCAGCAGAAATG
>JBJOOG010000104.1:0-2943 GCA_046051465.1 Bacteroidota bacterium
TTTTACTACTCCTGTTGTCAGCATGGCCAAATCGGGATCGCCCATGGACTGAGATGCCGGCAATAAGCTTGCTCCTGCTTGGTTATTTGGACCAACGGCTACAGATGCGTTTCCGGTAGTTAATAAGATTCCACTATTAAGGCCAATATTGGTGTTTTCTCCATTTGAAAAAGCTGCAACCTGGTCCATTATTGAATTTGCCGCAACTAATGAGCCATTAAATTTGATATTGGTTGCCGTTATGTCGTTGCCTAACAATAAATTTTGAACAATTTGTGCAGGCGTTTGCGAGGTGTTGTCAACAAGCAATTGACCTTGGGTATTGTAAAAGGGTATGAGCAATAAAATAAGTAGTATTTTTTTCATCAAGAAATAGATTACGTTTTGTTCTGCCAAAAATGACAGAAGTATTTAGTTTGTTTGAATTAATTGAATAGGCCCTAAAGATATAATCATTTTTTAAACTAATTCTTATTTGGGGAATAATAGGGCTTACTTGCTAGATGAGGAAAATCAAAGTGGCCTTAAATGCAAAAAAGCTGATCGCCGGAGCGAAAAGCTTTTCATTGGTCTAACTACTAAACCGTGTCTCATTTTAAAAAACGAGACGAAAACAACACAACTTTCGTTTCAGATGCTTTTATACATCGTCTTGGATATTTCTTTTTTGGGCAAAAAAGCACTTTGTTTCCAAAGTGCTTTCCCAAAAGTTGCGGTCTGGACGGGACTCGAACCCGCGACCCCATGCGTGACAGGCATGTATTCTAACCAACTGAACTACCAAACCTTGCTGCTATCGTTTACTAGAAACTTTAATAGCGGTTGCAAATATAGTATAGAATTTTACTTCTGCAAGTATTTATTTTTATTTTATTTGAGGCTAACCTAAAATGTTATCCAAAACTTTGTTTTTCAACCAAGTAAGTAGTAAGAATTTTTTCGAAATCGGCGCCTACATTCACCGGAACATACTTAATCTTATTTTGTATGCAGGTTTCCGATAGTCTTTTGAAGTAAGCCTGCAGCTTTTGTTCGTAGATTTCTTTGACATTGTCGGCATAAATATTCACAAATTCACCGGTTTCTACGTCAATGAATTTGCGCGGTGCGTTGTCAAAATCAAAGTGCAATTCGGTTTTTTCGTCGATGACGTGAAATAAAACCACTTTGTGCTTTTGGTGTTTGAGGTGTTGCAAGGCCGAAAATAACGCCTTCTCGTCTTCCAATTGAAACATGTCGGTAAACAACACAATCATCGAACGACGGTGAATCTTCTCGGCAATTTGATGCAAATAGGAAATTGTTTGGGTACTCTTGGCTGCTTTGGGTGATACCAATACATTTTCCAATTGTTGCAAAATCATGCGGTGGTGTCGGTCACTGCCTTTCTCGGGCGCATAATATTCGTAATGATCAGAAAACAAACTCAAACCCACGGCATCGCGTTGTTTTTTGAGCAAATTCATCAAGACCGCCGAGGCCAAAACGGAAAAGCCAATTTTACTGTGGTAAAACGGTTCGTTGCTGGTTAATTTGGGGTAATGCATCGACGACGAATTGTCAATAATTAAATGACATCGCATGTTGGTTTCTTCGTCAAAACGCTTGGTGTATAAGCGATCGGTTTTGGCAAACAATTTCCAATCTAAATGCTTGGTACTCTCGCCGGGATTGTACACTTTGTGCTCGGCAAATTCGGCCGAAAACCCGTGAAACGGACTTTTGTGCATACCAGAAATAAAGCCTTCTACCACTTGGTTGGCAAGCAATTCCAAATGATCAAAACGGGCAATTTGCGACTGCTGTTGCGAGAGATTCATGGCTCAAATATAGGAAGTAATCGCACAAAAAAAAGGCCTAACTTGCGTTAAACCTTTTGTTTATTTTGGGAAATAGCTGCTTACAATAAAGCATCCAAACTGTCGGCGTAGGTTTGCTTGGGAGCAACACCCACCTGACGACCTACTACTTCGCCTTTGTGAAATACCAATACCGTTGGAATGTTGCGCACGCCATATTTGGCCGCAAATTCTTGGTTGGCATCTACGTCTACTTTTCCAATTACGGCTTTACCCGCATATTCTTCACTAATTTCATCGATGATGGGACCCACCATTCTGCACGGACCGCACCAAGCTGCCCAAAAATCAACCAAAACTGGTTGCTCTGATTTCAATACGAGTTCGTCAAAAGTCGCATCGGTTATTGCTAATGCCATGTTGTATTTTTTTATAATTACCGAGCAAAGCTACCGAAAAATTTTCAACCATCGGTACATCCAAATTAGTTTTCACTATGTGGGGATTGGCTACGGTTATTTTTGGCTAATTCTAAACTAATTCAACTTAAACTTCAATCCCAATCGCTCGAGTTCACTCAGTAAATCGGCATTGATGGCCACTTTGAGCTTGCGGCTCGGCATCGATAGGCGGGTAATGATTTTGGTCTCTTCAACTTCGGTAGGCACCAACACTTCTTCCTCGTCATCGGTAGTAAGTTCGGCATCAACCAACTCCTCTGCGCCTTCTTCAGGCAAAGCAATCGCCGCTACTTCGGGTTCTATGAGGCGTTTCAGGTGTTCGAGTTCCATCACCTCAAAACTCACGGTTTGTTCGCCTTTGTGCGTCTGAAACAACTGAGATAAATCGGTTACCAGCTGGGTAGACAAGTCGGCAATGTTGAGGTGCAGTACTAATTTCTTGGCAAAACTGGGCAATACATCTTGCAAATACTGCAACGAGGTAAACTGAATACGCGGCTCGGTTTTTTTGCCGGTTTCCTTATCGGGCCATCCTTCTTTGACCAACAACTTGAGGTAGGTAAAATTATTTTGAATTAAAAAGTGTTTGAATTTAAGGTACTCTTCGTTAAAAATGCGGAACTCAAAACTCTCGTCGTAGCCTTCTAACACAAAGGTGGCCCAACCTTTTCCGTTTTTGGTTA
>JBJOOG010000105.1:0-21467 GCA_046051465.1 Bacteroidota bacterium
AAAGCAGCTCCATCTTTAATTTGGGTCACCGAATGCAAATCGGCAATAAATAAATAAGAGTCGTTTTCAGGCTTGTTTGATAATTCAATGGCCGGAATAATGGCTCCCAATAAATTTCCTAAATGAGGAGTTCCTGTGCTTTGAATTCCGGTGAGTATTTTTGACATGGCGTGAGGGTTTGTGCAAATGTAAATCTTTTGGCAAAAATAGGGATTGAATTGTTACTTTTGGCAAGATGAAACCCATAAAAATGATATTTTGGCTGCTGTGGCGCATTTGGTTTTACCTGATGTTGGCCTTGCCAATTCTAATCATGTTTCCGTTTTTGGTACTCTCCATTTTAAAAGAAAAATGGTACCCGTATTTTTTTGTGATGGCGCGCATCTGGGCCAAATCAATTTTGTTCACTACCGGATTTTATTATAAACTTACCCAAGATCAACGGCTAGATAAACAAAGCAGTTATATGTTTGTGGCCAATCACACCTCAATGACCGACATTATGCTGATGTTGGCCGTAATTACTAAGCCGTTTGTTTTTGTTGGTAAGAAAGAATTAGCCAACATTCCGCTATTTGGTTTTTTTTATAAACGCAGTTGTATTTTGGTGGATCGCGGCAATGCCAAAAGTCGTCAAGCCGTATTTGATCATGCACAAAAACGGATAAACCAAGGTTTGAGCATTTGTATCTTTCCCGAAGGCGGCGTACCCTATGATGAATCGATTGTGTTGGATGATTTTAAAGACGGGGCTTTTCGCTTGGCCATTGAACACAATCTCCCCATTGTTCCGCTCACGTTTCCCGACAACAAAAAACGATTTTCTTATACATTCTTTAGCGGAAGCCCGGGCATTATGCGGGCACACATACATCAATTTGTTCCAACCAATGGAAAAACAATTGAGAATAAAGCCGATATTAAAGCACTAAAAGAAGAGGTACGTTTGATTATATTGAATAAATTAGAAAACTACTAGTCAAAAAAAATCCCGGGAACACCGGGATTTATAGTTAGACGTTTTCTTTGATTCGCGCCTTGATTTTTTCTTCTAGCTCATCGGCCAATTCAGGGTTGTCTTTGATGAGTACTTTTACTGCATCGCGTCCTTGTCCCAATTTGGTTTCGCCATAACTAAACCAAGATCCTGATTTTTTGATGATTTCAAATTCTACCGCCAAATCCAATATTTCGCCGGTTTTAGAAACACCTTCGCCATACATGATGTCAAACTCAGCGGTTTTGAATGGTGGTGCCACTTTGTTTTTTACCACTTTTACTTTGGTGCGGTTTCCAATTACATTTTCTCCGTCTTTAATTTGTGACGAACGACGAATATCCAAACGTACCGAAGCATAAAATTTCAAGGCATTTCCGCCGGTAGTGGTTTCTGGGTTTCCAAACATTACTCCAATTTTTTCACGCAATTGGTTGATGAAAAATACGGTACAATGCGTTTTGCTGATGGTACCGGTTAATTTACGCAAAGCCTGTGACATCAAACGGGCGTGCAATCCCATTTTGGAATCACCCATTTCGCCTTCGATTTCACTTTTTGGCGTTAAGGCCGCAACCGAGTCAATTACTACAATATCGATGGCTCCCGAACGAATTAAATTCTCGGCAATTTCCAAAGCTTGCTCGCCATTATCAGGCTGAGAGATGATTAAGTTTTCTACATCCACACCCAATTTCTCGGCATAGTTTCTATCAAACGCATGTTCAGCGTCGATAAAAGCGGCAATACCGCCTGCTTTTTGTGCTTCGGCAATCGCGTGTAAAGTCAAGGTTGTTTTACCCGATGATTCAGGCCCGTATATTTCAATGATTCGTCCTTTAGGATAGCCATTAACTCCAAGCGCTAAGTCTAATCCTAAGGAGCCAGACGAGATAGTTTCAACCTCTTCGATGGCTTTATCGCCCATTTTCATTACGGTTCCTTTGCCGTAGGTTTTGTCTAATTTATCGAGCGTTAATTGCAACGCTTTTAATTTGGCTTCTTTTTCTGAACTCATCTTTTCCTTCATTTTTGGGTCATTAATTTTTGTAAAAATAGGTTTTTTTCTCAAGTTTTTATCGTTAAAAAAGGTCGTTTTTATGTTTTTATCAACAGCTTTTTGGGCCGATTTTGGCGGGTTTAATTGTGCGGA
Source organism: Bacteroidota bacterium (assembly GCA_046051465.1). Lineage (GTDB taxonomy): Bacteria > Bacteroidota > Bacteroidia > Flavobacteriales > Flavobacteriaceae > Flavobacterium. The sequence goes on from JBJOOG010000105.1 coordinate 2,151, forward strand.
ATTTCACCCATTTTAGCTATACTTTTCCATTTATTGCACAAGGATACGTCCCCCATTTTCAGGAATATAAGGTGCAATTCACCAGCTATTTTTTGAATTTCTGTTTGGTTAGAACAGCGCTTTATCGCTTCACAATAGCAGTAATCGGCTTGCTGAGGTTTTTTGGTTTGCAAACAGGCATAGCCCAACTCTTGAAAGGCTTTTTGGGAAGGGGATTCTTGCACCAGCAATTCCAAAACCCGAATCGCTTTTGGATACCGCGCCATGGCATTGTAAGCATAACCCAATTCAAAAAGCAAATCAGCATGCAGCGGATTTTTCTTAAGTGCTTTTTTAAGCAGAGGAACCGCCAAGCTACTTTGTTCTAGTTGATTCAAATAACGACCCAATTGCGCAGAATACTCAGCGGTTTTTGGGGATTGGATTGCACCCAATGCAGCTGGTTTTTTGGGTAAATTCCATTCCCGTTGAACCGAATTAGGAATCAGCGCCACTTTCAAGTAGAGGTCTTGCATCGTTTTTTGAAGCACATAGGATTTGGGTGTCCTGTTGAGTTTCCAGGTTCCGTCAAAAGTTAAGGTGTTTTCCAAACAAAACACAATGCCTTTGGCGGAATCAAAGTACAGGTATCCATACAGGTAGTGCTGTTCGGATCCATTTTTAGGTAAAACAACCCAATGGTTTACGGCGTGTACAAAATTGGTTTGGAAGGTAAGATTGGGTTGTTTTTGAACTCCTGTGAGCGCTAAACAAGGCCAAAGAAAAACAAGGGCGTTTGTTTTAGGCTGTACAAATGATTGTATCATAATTAAATTGAATGGCTTAGATATGTCAAAAGTAAAATGGGTTTTGCGCTACCTACTGCAGAAATTATGTACAAAATGTTAAAACAAATCAAAAAAAAAGACGGCCAATTAAGCCGTCTTTATAAGCAAGGTTACCTGCTTTGCTATTCTTTATGAATCAACTAGTTTATAACAATGTCGTCAATTTGCATGGTAGTGGTTACTCCAGTTCCATTTCCGGTATATTCAAACACAAAAAATCCAGTTCCGGTTATTCCTGCTGGAATGTTATAGTTGTTGCTGTTGGTGAAATTGGTTGGATAACCCGTTGATGAACCCGGAGAAAGTACAAAACTTGCCGTGATATCGGTATAGGTTGCATTTGTTGTATTTGTGCCCGGCACATAGTCGGTTGTGTAATACACTTTCAAGCAGTTTCCGTTGCTGAACCCGGCCTTCGATTTGAACGAGAAAGTACTCGCTCCCGTGAAGTTTACAGGAACCATAAAAACAGTTCTGTTGGCTTCAGGCGTTCCACCGAAAGATGTCATTTGAATGTATTTGTTTCCGCCAAACGTTTTCACTTGCCAATAGCGACTTCCCACTACGGCATCATTGATGTATTCTGGAAACACTTGTTGGTTGGTTGTGTTGTAGGCGGTGAACGTTTCGTTTAATGAGGACCCGAAGGTTAGATTTGTTCCTCCAATAGGCGGATAAAAGTCAATACTTAGACGTTCTTCTGTAAGATTGATGTCGCTTTCGGTACGCACCATGAATTGATAATCAGAATTGTATTTGGTAAGTACACCTCGTATTTTTCCGTTTTTAGATGGAACAGCTTTTGAAGAAAACGTAGCATACGAGCTGATTCGAACGATAATAGTGTTGCCAAATTCATTGGTAATTAAATGGTTTGTGGCACCACCTAAGTCATTTAAAGTTGCATCGTAATACGTTTTTCCAATGGATGCATCGGTAAATTGAACGTTGTCAAACTCAATAAGTTTATTCAAATAGGTATCCGAAAGCGCTTGGTTAATTGTGATGCGGTTTACTAAATCTTCTTCGTCAATTTTTGAACACGAACGCGTGATAATAGATTGGTATTCAACGGGTGAAATTCTTCCTACTTCATCGTCTGATGGATCTGCTGGCGTTCCTCCATTGTATAAATTTCCAATTATTGGCGCATCAAATTCTTTTACGATGTAGCGATTTTTCATGTCTACAAATACTTTTCTTCCTGGCTCGTATTTTGTATATAAGTTGTAATCGTCAATTGGAATACTAAATCCTTGTTGGCCATCTAATGAAACCAACGACAATGATTTATAAAAATTTCCTCCTTGATCGCTGGAGGTAACATAGGCCTCAATAATATCGGCTCCGGTATATTTTACATACGATGGAGATGCTGAACCAACTAATTCTTGTACGGTTTTGGTTGCCGTTAGGGTCGAACAGTCGCCATTAAAATCTGGATTTTTGAACGAGTCGTTTACACAGCTCAACACCGCAATAGAGGCAATTACCAGGGTTATAATTCTTAAATGTTTCATGATTTCTTAGTTGTTAGAATAAACTTTGATTTTGTCCACTTGAAAAAGTCCGTCTAGGGTTGATCCATTTCCGGTTACCTTAAAGGCAAAGTGCACGGTGCCGGCATAATCGGATAAATCAATTTCACCTGATGGAATGTAAGTGTAATTGTTGGTTGTGTTGTTGGCAACTACCGCATCCAATTCAGTCCATGTGGCAGCCAATACATTCGTTCCATCGTAATCGGTAGAAATGTATACTTGCAATTTATTGTCTGGATTGTCTACAAAGTTACATGCCGATTCAAAGGCAAAAACTTTTCCAACGCCACTTCCTAACTCAATTTCAGGTGTAATTGCCCATCCGATGTTTGAAGGTTGGTTGCTTCCAAATGGACTAAATTGAATGTATCCGTCGTTGTTGTAATCGCGTTCTATCCACAATTTTGAACCCGTTTCGGCAAAATTAGTCCATCCTTCAAAATCAAAGGTGGCATTGTAATTGATTTCGGGTTCCGGAAAATCTTCAGAGTAAATCAACGGTTTAAATGGGGCAATGTCCGTTTCATTGGAGCAGCTTGCCGCAACAAAGCAGGCAAATAGCAGAATTAATTTGATGCTGTTTTTCATAATATTCGGATTAGAAATTGATGTAAAGATTTAAGAAATAGGTTCTTCCATAGCCATAAAAATACTTTGGTCCAAAAGATGGAGTTCCATTGGCGTTGTCTGCCTGAAAGTCAGGAAAAGTTGCTTTTCTAGATTGTTCAAATCCGCCTGTTTTGTATCTAAAATCAAATACATTATTCAAGGACGCAAAAAATCCAAATGTTTGATCACCCACTTTCCATGATTTTCCTCCCACTAAATTTACCAATGTGGTTGGATCAAATTTCTCTTGTTTTAAAAGTTGGCGAACAGATTCCTCAGTAGCACCTTCAAAACCTAAGCCGTTGGCATCGGTAACAAAATTTTCAGTTCGTAAAATATTGGAAATACTCAAATAATTGTCATCCAAGTAATTCACATTAGCACCAATCCACCAGAACTTTGGATCGCGGTACTCTAATCCTACCGAGTACGCTTGCTGCGGCATGCCGGGCAATCTGTAATTTTTAAGGTAGGCTTTCCCAAAATCAAAAACAGGATTTGGGTTTGCGCTTGTGGCCAACGCATCGTCATTTACTTTTAGATTCGGATTATTGTCATAGGTATATTGACCGTAAGAGGCAGATCCAGTTGCTTTTATCGTAGAGGTAATTTGGTATTCAAAACCAAGTTCAGCCCCGATGTGTTTTTTGTTAATGCCGGTAACAATCTCGCTAATGAACGAATCGGTGTCGGTATCGCCATCTTCGCCAGCATCAAAAATTCCTTCGCCATAGAAGAACGAAATTTGTGTGGCATTTGAAATTCTATTGAAGAATCCGGTTACACGCGCTTTAAATTTAGGCGCTTTGATAATGTAGCTCAAATCGGCCCCCATGATTGACTCGCTGTTTAAATTTGGCGTGATGTTGTTGTTGAGGCGCGCGTTAGAAAAGGTGTTTCGTAAATTGGGCGCCTTGGTCATAAACACGGTGTTGAAATCAAAAAATTGTTTTCCGCTCAATTTGTAAGTTAAACCGCCTTTAAATCCAAAATTTTCAAAGGTAGTTGTAGCACTTTTCCCAAAAGAGGTGTTGGCATAAATCCCATTTTTGTAATTCCCTTCACGTTGGTATTCGGTTCGTGAAAAAGTTTGACCCAAGTAGAAATCAACTTTTTTGTAGGTAAATTTAAATTGTGTGAAGCCATCAAAAGTGAGCGCGTTTAAGGTGTAATTGTACCCATATGCATCACCTTCTCTTACTTGTCTGTCCGGATTATTTAAATCAGATTGTCCAGCGTTTCCAATAAAGAATGGATCAATATCATTAAAGTAGCTTCCGCCCAAAAGGTCAATTAATTTTTGGAAGTTGTTTGATTTTAATTTTCTAAAACTTACACCAGCATTGAGTACGATGTTGTTGGCAATCGAGGAATTTAAATACGAACTTCCGCTCCATTGGTTGTCCTGTACGCGATCTTCATACAACACATACGCACTTCGTTGTCCGCCGTTGATAATTTGATTGGTGTAGTATAGGTTGCGCCAATTCAATTGGCCATCGCCAATAAAATTAGCAGCTGCAGCCGCAGCAGTAGGATTGGTATAACCTATAATGGTTACGTTATCAGGCCCATAAGTAGGTACTGAATACGAAGGATCATTGAGGTAATAACTGGGTAAATTTTTGTAGTAGGTTGGATCGGGGTTGTTGGCCAACTGAAAGTCCAAGCGGCTATTTCCAATAAATCCAGTTTGGTAGGAAAGGTTGGTGTGTAGGTTTGTTTTGTCAGATATTTTCCAAAAATGACTCAACATGTTAATGGGCTCTTCTATTTCTTTGTAGCGAGAGTTTCTTTTTTCGCCCTCTTGCCAACCCCAGAACGAGTTGTATTCAATGCCTTTCAATCGAGTTACCTCGGCTGTATTGGGAGAACTTTTGCCTCTTTTGTTTTGGGCATAAATAGAGGTGAAGTTAATGGAATGACGTTCGTTGATTTTTTTCTCTACACTCGCAAAGATAGAATTAGCCGCATAATTGGTGCCTTCGAAGAAACCTTCTTCAGCCCATCTTCTAGAGGCCGACACCACAAACGCCCATCCTTTTTTATTCATACCCGATGCGTGGGTAGCCATCGATCTCCAGCTGTAGTTGGTGTTTGTTCCAGAGAATGAAATTCTAGATCCCTTTCTGTAACTGGACGCGCGGGTATTAATTTCTTGGGTTCCTAAAATTCCGCCAAACGTATAATCAGATGGAGCCGACCCCATAGTGAATTCCTGATTTCGGGTAGCATCATTTAATCCGCCCCAATTGCTCCATTGTGGTCTTCCGTCATATATTTTATTCATGGACACCCCATTGATCATGGTGGTGCTGTATTCATTGTCTAAGCCGCGGATTCGGAATCGTGCCTGACCCCAGTTAAACGCTGCTGCTTGTTGAAAGACGTCGCGTGAAGCTTGTAACAAGCCAGAGGTACTTTCAGAACCGCTGTTGTCGTCGCCCAAATCGCTTTCGGTTATGGTAACCAATGCCAACTGTTGTTCTACTGTTTGGTCTTCTTGAAAAGACACAACGCCTAAATCGGTCATTTTTCCGGCAATCACTTCAACTTGAATAAGCTGGTCGCGGTAGCCACTGCTTTTTACATGTATAAATTGATTTCCCGTTGGTGTGTTTTCAAGCGCAAAGCGCCCATCAGCATCACTCAGCTGAAACAGCGTAGTGTTTTGCAATGACACGGCTACGTTGACCAATGGTTTTTGTGTTTTTGAATCCACAATCTTACCTGAAACACCCGTAGCAGACTGTGCAAACACAAACAGCACCTGCAGAATGAAAAAGGCATTAATACTTAGTTTTTTCATAAAAAAAGTTTACATTTTTGTTTTATTTGCTACTGTATGGTACATACTTAGCGGAAGCAAATGTATCCATTAAATTATAATTACATACTTTTGTGTGCTTAATTTGACTCCAATAACTCAAAATATTATCCCTACCTGTTATGAAAAATTTGAAATCGGCTCTCTTAATTTTACTTTTTATGGGCAGTTCAATTGTCCACGCACAAGCCAAAAAGTTTTTGGTGCACACGGTAGCCTTTTATAATTTCGAAAACCTATTTGACACCATCAACAACCCAAATAATGACGAAGAATGGTTGCCAGAAGGCGCCCAAAATTGGACATCAAAAAAATACAAACAAAAACTACAGAATTTAGCCACGGTTTTATCGCAAATTGGTACTGGGGAACAGCAAAAAGAATCTCCGGTATTAATTGGTGGATCAGAAATTGAAAACAGAAACGTGCTCGAAGACCTCATTAAAGAGCCCTTGCTAGAAAACAGCTATGGAATTGTGCATTTTGATTCGCCAGATAAACGCGGAATAGATGTTGCTTTGCTGTACAAAAAACAACATTTTACACCTACGAGTACACAAAAAATTCCCCTTTTAATTTACAGCAAAAAGCAAAAAGACAACGCAAAAGAAAGTAAAGAGAACGAAGAGGATAAATCAGAAAATGATAAAATAGAATATGACACAAGTAGTAGGGTGTACACACGTGACATTCTTTTGGTAACGGGATTTCTTGATGGCGATCAAGTGCACGTGTTAGTTAATCACTGGCCGTCACGATCAGGAGGAGAGAAAAAGAGCAGTCCGTTTAGAGAAGCTGCCGGCAAGCTCAACCGCAAAATCATGGACTCCTTATTTGCCATCAATCCGAGTGCCAAAATCATTTCTATGGGCGATTTAAATGATGGCACCTATAATAAAAGTGTAAAAGAGGGCATTGGTGCCAAACGCAAAAAAGAAGAGGTTCAGCAATTTGGCATATACAATCCTTTTGAAGAAATGTATCACAACGGGCATGCTTCTCTTTTTTATAGAGACGCCGGAGATATTTTTGATCAAATTATGGTGTCTGAATCTTTGATCCAAAAAGACTATGCCTCATTCAGATACTGGAAAGCTGGCATTTACAACAAACCCTTTATGATTCAAACCACCGGGCAATACAAAGGCTATCCGCTGCGACACCAAGCCAATGAAGTTGGATACAGCGACCACTTTCCGGTATACATTTATCTCATCAAACAAATGAATTAAATCATGGCTATTTCTAAACCATTCAATTTAAATCAATGGATTAACGACAACCGTCATTTGCTCAAACCACCCGTGGGCAACAAAAATATTTATGTTGATTCGGGCGATTTTATCGTGATGATTGTGGCCGGACCCAATGCCCGAAAAGATTACCACTACAACGAAACCGAGGAGTTGTTTTATCAATTAGAAGGAAACATTACCGTAGTGATTCAAGAAGATGGCCAACGCAAGGAAATGCAGTTGCAAGCTGGCGATATGTATTTGCACCCGGCTAAAGTCCCGCATTCCCCGGTTCGATCTGAAAACTCAATTGGCTTAGTCATAGAACGCAAACGGGCTGGCAAAGGCTTCACCGATGGCTTGTTGTGGCATTGCGATTCCTGCAACCACAAACTATACGAAGTCTATTTTGAATTGCACGACATCGAAAAAGATTTCTTGCCTCATTTCACTCATTTTTACAACAACCAAGAGTTAAGAACATGCAGCGAATGTGGAACCGAAATGCCCACAGACCCCAGATTCACTAAATAAAAAATTAATACCAAACAATACAAGAAGATGAATACACAAGCAGACCAATTTGGCATGAAAGAAGCGTTGGCGCAATTAGGCGTAAAAGACATCAATGATGGAACTTCAACCGGACAGCACAATTTTTCAAACGGAACACTTTTAGAAAGTTACTCTCCAGTTGATGGTCAATTAATTGGTAAGGTAAAACAATCTACTCCCGAAGATTACGAGCGTTCCATGCAGGCCGCTACTGCCGCTTTTAAAACCTTTAAACTCATGCCGGCTCCACAACGCGGCGAATTGGTACGTCAGTTTGGCGAAAAGTTGCGTAAACACAAAGAGGCTTTGGGCAAATTGGTTTCCTACGAAATGGGAAAATCCTTGCAAGAAGGCTACGGCGAAGTACAAGAAATGATCGACATCTGCGATTTTGCCGTGGGCTTGTCGCGTCAGTTGCATGGACTCACGATGCATTCGGAGCGCCCAGGACACCGCATGTACGAGCAATACCATTCATTGGGCGTAGTGGGTATTATTTCGGCCTTTAACTTCCCCGTAGCCGTTTGGTCTTGGAACACGGCCTTGGCTTGGATTGCGGGCGATGTGTGCATCTGGAAACCTTCAGAAAAAACACCACTTTGTGGCATTGCTTGCCAAAATATTATTGCTGAGGTACTCAAAGAAAACAACATGCCCGAAGGGATTTCGTGTTTGATCAATGGCGATTACAAAATTGGCGAATTGATGACAGCCGATACGCGCGTGCCACTGGTATCAGCCACCGGATCTACACGTATGGGTAAATTAGTAGCACAAGCCGTTGCCTGCAGATTGGGTAGATCTTTATTGGAATTGGGCGGAAACAACGCCATCATTGTGACTCCCGATGCCGACATTAAAATGACGGTAATTGGCGCTGTTTTTGGTGCTGTGGGAACGGCAGGTCAGCGTTGTACGTCAACCCGTCGATTAATTATACACGAAAGTATTTACGATAAAGTGCGCGATGCCATTGTAGGGGCTTATGGCCAATTGCGTATCGGAAACCCTTTAGATCAACACAACCACGTTGGTCCGCTGATTGATGTGCAAGCGGTTGAAGCCTATCAACATGCCTTAGAGCAAGTTGTGGCCGAAGGTGGAAAATTGATTGTACCTGGAGGCGTTTTAAGCGGCGAAGGTTACGAGAGCGGTTGTTATGTAAAACCCGCGATCGCCGAAGCCCAAAATCACTTTAAAATTGTACAATACGAAACCTTTGCACCGGTTTTATACCTATTAAAATACAGTGGCGATGTTACCCAAGCCATCGAAATTCAAAATGGCGTGGCGCAAGGATTATCTTCAGCGATCATGACCAACAACTTGAGAGAGGCCGAAGCCTTTTTGTCGGTAGCGGGTTCTGATTGTGGAATTGCCAACGTAAATATTGGTACTTCTGGTGCTGAAATTGGTGGAGCATTTGGTGGCGAAAAAGAAACCGGAGGTGGTCGCGAATCAGGTTCGGATGCTTGGAAAGTATACATGCGTAGACAAACCAATACCATCAATTACACCACAAGTTTGCCTTTGGCTCAAGGAATTAAGTTTGATTTGTAATATGTAATACAATGAAAAAAGTACTGCTGCTGCTTTGTTGTTTGCCTTTTTTGATGGCTTCAACCTGTGAAGATTCACCGCAAGACGACATTTTTTGCACCACCGAGGCCCGAGCAGGGCTCAACGTTCAGGTGCGATTGGCTGGCAGCAGTACTTTTGAAACCACCGGTATAAGCGTAATTGCCACCGACGGCAGTTATACTGAGCCGCTCACATTTTATATAGGCAGCACCATTTTTTCTGGCGCATACGAACGTCAAGGCACGTACATCATTACGGTATCTAAACCTGGATATGTTACATACACCTCTTTGCCCATTACTGTAACTGCCGACGAATGTCATGTAATTTCTCAAAATTTGTTAGTCGAATTGCAGCCCATATAAACTCGACAAAGATCAACTACTCCAACTAAATTTATGAAAACCATCCTTATTACAGGAGCCACTAGTGGTATCGGACGCGCTACTGCACGATTATTGGCCCAGCATCAATTTGCCCTTGTTCTTTGTGGCCGCAGAAAAGATCGATTGGATGCTTTGCAACACGAACTTTCGGTTTTTACCCACGTGCATACCTTGTGCTTTGATGTGCGCGACAATGCAGCCGTTGTTGAAGCCATCGCTTCTTTGCCAGTACCATTTAATCAAATTGACATTTTACTCAATAACGCCGGAAATGCCCATGGACTTGATCCGATTCAAACCGGCAGCATCGCCGATTGGGACGCCATGATTGACATTAACTTAAAAGGTTTGTTGTATGTGTCAAAGGCCATTATTCCGCAAATGATAGCGCGCGAAGCGGGACATATTATTCACATTGGCTCCACCGCCGGAAAAGAAGTATATCCCAACGGCAATGTGTATTGCGCGACTAAACACGCTGTTGAAGCCTTGAACCACGCCATGCGCATGGATTTAAATCCGTATGGCATAAAAGTGGGTGCCATACATCCGGGTATGGTGGCCACCGAATTTTCGGAGGTGCGCTTTAAAGGTGATCAAGAACGCGCTGCCAAAGTATACCAAGGATTTCAACCCTTGCAACCCGAAGACATAGCCGACATCATTCACTTTGTGCTCACCCGACCCTATCATGTGAATATCGCCGATTTAATTGTGTTTAGCACCGCCCAAGCCAGTTCTACTTTGGTGAAACGCGCATAAAAAAAGCGGCAATCCCCAATTGATTGCCGCTTCAAAACACAAAGAACTCAAATATTTGATCAAGCAACTAATCAAATTCGTTTAATCCGTAGAGAATTTCTTTCATCTTCGTGCCATTGATTTCAACCGGCTTATAAGCCACATTAAATTTTTCGATGGCAAAATCGATATCGGATTTTAATTTTTTATACTCAGCAGGCAATTGCACTTCGCACTGCTTCTCGTTTTCATAACTGTTTACGATGATTTTAAACTTCTCGTAATGCTTGGCGCCTTGGTCAATAAAGTTGTTGTATTGCGCAATAAACTGCAACAACCGATCCACTGGAAACTCCATGTTGATTTGTAATTTGTATTGTTTTGCCCCCGAATTCGACTTCATTTTTTGCAAATACTCTTCTGTTTTTTGCGAGATTACTTCCCAATCGTCACTGGTGCGGCAGCCTTCTAAACTGTTGCTGTAGCCAATGGGTTTGGTGTACTCTTTAAACAACACTTCAATGTCTTGCTTAATTTTAAGGTTGCTGCTTTGCAAATAAGCGGTCTCAAAATAAATGGTGTTGAGGTCGGTTTGCATGCGCAGACTAAAATCGAGTAAGCAAGCTACTGCAGCCAGTTCTTTCTCTTTTTCTTCTTTTGAAATACTCGAATGGACCAAATTAGTCACCGATTGAACCACAGAAATAATGGTGTTGCCACTTAGCAAAGCGGGTAAATCTACCAAGGATTTCTTTTCTCGCTTGGCTTGAACCACTTCTTTAAACTTAATGAACTCTTTATACTGGTTGGGATTGGCCATGTTGTTGAGCTCTTGAAACGATCGCGACGAGGCAAAATGGTGATCTAATCCCAGCACTTTTTCATACAACAGCTTGATAATCTGCAGTCCCTTCAGGTATTTAATTTTGGTGATTTCGTTGTTTTGCTCCAGCTGAAGCCTCCGAATTTCGGCCAATTTAACCAGGTAGTTACTGATGTTAACAGTGCGTTCCTCGGGTATTGGTTCACCTTGAAATTCGGCTATTTGTTGCTGCATTTTTTCCTCCAACTCTTGAATCTGTTTGAAATAGTGTGTGCGTATTGCCTGTATTTCTCGTGCCATTTCGTGCACTACGCGCGTGGGATCTTCTGTATAGGAATGGCCAAAAACAGCACTCCAACACAGCAAACAAACCCCAATCATTCCCCAGCACTTCATTGGATTACACACATTAGTTTGAGCCAGAAACAACCAATTCGAGTTGGCCCCAATCTTGGGTTGAATTTAGTAATCTTTGTAATTCACAACGGTTTTCAGCGGTTACTTTTTGGCCATTAACCGCCAGAATTTCATCGCCTAAACGGAAAGACATTGCATGTGTCGCTTTTAAACTAATGCGCAATTTATCGCTGGCTTCTGTTTGATACGGAAATAAATTCGTAAACTTTTCTGGTATTTGCAAGCCATTGCGTTTGGCATAGATTTTTTTGTTTTTGAAATCAAAAATCCAATCAAATCCGCGCATGAATCGGATTCCCAGTAAGGGGTATTTTACGCTACTCGACTCAACACATTGTTGCTGGTTTGTAAATTCACCCAACACAAATGGCATTTTACTATAAAACACTTCACGCCCGTATGTGCGGCTCATTGCGGTCTGAAAGGCCGATCCGTCATATGTGGTTTTCACTCGATTTTGAAAATTGTTTTTTGAAGAATAAGGCACCGCCATGGTTCCTTCGAAACCACTATCTAGTTTAAACCAAAACGGTTTGTTTTCAATCTTGGCCGAGACCAATAACGTGTTTCGTTTGCACGTACTGGGTAGCAACACATAGCCTTCCTCGCTTGCTTTTTTGACAGCATCGGCCTTGGTTAACAATAGCATACTGCTAGTTGAAAACGACAAAGACAAAGCTTTCTCTTGGTGAAAAAACAAGTCCATGCCACACACGCCTTGTAACTGATTTTCGGGTTTTGTGCACACGCTTTGTTGCATATTTACTGCCGCAAATACTTTGTTTTCACTTTGAAATAGGGGACTACTCACCGGCAATACCACTAACATTTGTGCTTTTTTTTTGTGGTCAGCTCCAAACACCGAGCCAAACCGTATGGCGCGCTTTAACTCATTTGGACACATTGTTTCAGCCGAAAATATACCCGAAAACATGGCGCCTGTGTCAAACACCAATTGGGTGTTATTTTGGTTAATTTGCGCCGGAATGCACAGCAGTTTTTGTGCCGGATCAAAATTGACCTTATCGGTAGCTAGTGTTATTTTTTGGTTTTGTAAGATGGAAATCGCTTGGCATGAATACAACGCAGCAAACAACACGAAAAGAAGTAGTTTTTTCATGACAGAAAAATAAAAAGCGCTTTTGCCTGCGGTATGCAAACAAAAGCGCAGATGAATTAAGGATTAAAAACTTCAAGAAGGATGGTCATGATCTCTTTAATGATTCCCAACCAGCAAAAAAATCCGCAACGTTCTGTGCTGCTGTTGCTGGCATTCAAACGGGATTCCAATTGAGCCATGCTTGCTGAATTGGCTACTACGCCTTTGGAGGTGTAGAAATTTTTAATGCCGTATTCGTTTACAACGAGTACAATTTTGCCTCCCTTTTGCCCAAATACAGGCAATACTTGTTCAAAGCTAGAGGCTTGTTTGGCTTGGAGTGAAACAGGCACTTCTTGATTAACAAGCGGGCCAAATAGTTTTTCTAATTCAATTTTAGACGTTTGGGCTTGTGCAGAAAATCCGATTAGGATTGAGGCAAATACTGGAATAAATAGTTTTTTCATGGTGTGTAAAAAGTTTAAATGGTACAATAAAATAAGAACGAAAATCTCGAGAAATTCAATGGTGTAAAACTAGCGGTAGTATGCGCCTTGTTGGTGTAGATTTTATGTAATAAATGTTAAAGTTCAAACTATTTTACCTACTATTGTTCTACTCAAAAAACACTATGCGCACCTTTGTAATTGGAGATATTCATGGCGGTTTGCGGGCACTCCACCAAGTTTTGGAGCGTGCTGCAGTTACTCCGGCGGATCGACTAATTTTTTTGGGCGACTATGTTGACGGCTGGAGTCAGTCGCCGCAAGTGCTCGATTTTCTCATTGAGCTTCGCCTTCGGTACAGCTGTATTTTTATTCGAGGAAATCACGACGATTTGTTGTGTGAATGGCTTGAAGGGAAGCAAAATAATGAGTTGTGGCGCGAGCACGGCGGATCTTCCACAATTTTAGCCTACGAAACGGTAACCGCCGAGACCAAACTAAAGCACGTCCATTTTTTACAAAGCCTTCAAAATTATTTTCTTGACGAAAACAACCGTTTGTTTGTACATGCGGGTTTCACCAATATGAATGGCGTAACCTACGAGCATTTTCCAAAACTAATGTATTGGGACCGCACATTATGGGAGATGGCAGTTGGGCTTGATAAAACACTTTTGCCAAGCGATGTTAGCTATCCAAAACGCCTCAAACATTATTCGGAAATATTTATTGGCCACACTCCAGTTACCCGTATTGGCAAAACAATTCCGGTACAGATGGTCAATATCTGGAATGTAGATACAGGAGCCGCATTCAAAGGCCCTTTGACTATTATGGATGTAGATTCTAAACGCTATTGGCAAAGCGAACCCTTGCCCAGTTTGTATCCGACTGAAAAAGGCAGAAATTAAATTCGTTTCTTATTTTTGACAACAAAATTAGCTAATATGAAAAATAGTATAGTATGGGCCCTTTTGTGTGTGAGTGTTATTACTTATGGGCAGGCTTTTAGAGGAAAAAAAGACATGAAGTTTCAAGTAGGTTTCAACATGCAAAAAAACGCCAACGGAATTCATGGATCGATAGACAAAGGATTGGCCGATAACATTTCTGTAGGATTAGCGGCTACCTATTTACTCTCAACAGACAAGTATTTAGGAAGCACGCCTTATGCCAAGGATTTGATGGACATCAAAGCGCGATTCAATGCCAATATTGGCGATGTTTTGGGACTTAAACCCAAAATGGATGTTTATCCTGGATTGGACTTGAGTTTGAAAAATTTTGGCGGCCATTTGGGCTTTCGTTGGTTTTTTTCAAACGGTTTTGGCCTCTATTCCGAAGCAGGTTTGCCGATAAAATACTACAAACGTACCGTAAAAGACTACGCTCTTTTTCACAATCAATTTTATGTGAATGTGGGTGCGTCTTTTAATTTGTAGAACGTTTGTTGCGCCACACAACGGGCCTGAGTTAACACAAGAATGAAATTAAATTAGCTGTACAATGAAAAAATTACTATTCGTTGTTTCCCTTTTGTTGGTCACTTTTTGTTGTTTTTCACAAAGTCGCTACGTTTCGCAAACTACAAAAAAGATTGTATACACCAGAGATGGCGGCATTTGCCAGTGCTGTGGTAGCTCATCTAATCTAGAATACGATCACATTACTCCGTTTTCTTGTGGTGGAAGTAGCGCGGTTTCAAACATTCAATTGCTTTGCCGCGAATGCAACCGAAGTAAGTCAAACAGTTGTGTGTGTAAAGTACACGACAAGCGGGTAGGAACCAATTGTTGTGACAAAAAAACAACCCACTCATCGGGATCTTTGGCAACACAATGCACCGGCACAACTAAAAAAGGGGCGAGGTGCAAAAAGAGAACAACCGACGCAAGTGGTCGCTGTCATTTTCACCAATAAATACCACCATCAAATTAATCAATATGAGCAAGAGTTTATTATTTGCAATCGATGGGAATACGCAGGAAATCATTGTTTCAGATTCTCCAAAAGGCCAAAATACAATCGTGTGTGTTGAACGCATTGCCCGCCAGGATCATGAAGAGTTATATAATGCGGTGGTTACCTTAACCAGCATCACCCATTCAGCGCATTTTGATGTGTCTATTTTTAAAGCAATGGATAAAGTGTGCCAATTGATGTATGCCAAACATACAGAGTCAAAATAAAAGGGAAAAGTTTTACCAGGTATTAATTTGTACCGGGTGTAAATGCTTTTTTGTTGAACACAATTAAAATGCCCACGCCTGTAGAAATGGCTACATCGGCCACGTTAAAAATGGCGTTGAAGAATTTAAACGGTTTTCCACCCACCAAAGGAAGTCTTTCAGGAAATTGAGTGTCTACAATAGGGAAATAGAGCATGTCGACCACTTTTCCGTGAAACAAGGTTCCGTATGGTTTTTCAGCAAATAAAGTAGCCAATTGTAGGCGACTATCGTCAAAGCACACCCCGTAAAACACCGAATCAATAATGTTTCCAAATGCGCCAGCCAAAATTAAAGCAATGGCCACAATCAAATAGGTTGATCCATTTTTGCGCACGGCGTCCCACAACCAATAGCCTATAGCGGTTACCGCCACCAGTCGAAATGAGGTAAGTATCAATTTGCCGTAGGCCCCCGGAATTTCAGTTCCCCAAGCCATTCCCTCGTTTTCGATGAATAAAATTTTGAACCAAGAAAAGACATTAATTTCTTCGCCCAACACAAAATTGGTTTTGATGTAAATTTTGGAAACTTGATCCACCAACAGGATGATGAAAATCAATAAATAGGCTTTGCGTAAGGTCATGGATGTATTTTGATGGCCCAAAAATAGTATTATTTTCTATAAAAAACGCCCCGGATGGAGCGTTAATTTTACACTGTTGTGACCTAGCGTTGTAGGTTTTTTGCCTCGATACTCATGGTGGCGTGTGGCACAATCAAAAGGCGTTCTTTACTGATTAGTTTACCGGTAACCTTACATACACCATAGGTTTTATTTTCAACTCTAAACAAGGCGTTTTTTAAATCGCGAATGAATTTTTCTTGGCGAATAGCCAACTGCGAATTGGCTTCTTTTGACATCGTTTCGCTGCCTTCTTCAAACGCTTTGAACGTTGGCGACGTATCGTCGGTTCCGTTGTTTAAATCATTCATATAGGCGCTTTTAATCAAATCTAAATCAGATTGCGCTTTTTGTATTTTTTTAAGGATTAGTTCTTTGAACTCAGCCAAATCGGCGTCGGAGTATCGTGCAATTTCATCAACCATAATCGTATTATTTTGTAATTAGTATTCTCGTTTTTATCTCGTCAAATTCAATGTCAATTCCGCCATTTACTTCGGCTTTAAACTGAATCGATTCGGTTAAGGTTTCCGATTTGATGTAGTGCTCGTTGGCCCGAACCGCTGCTTCTACTTGCGCGTTCTGTTGCAAAACGAGTTGAATTTTATCGGTCACTTCAAAGCCGGAATCTTTTCGAATGTTTTGAATTCGATTGACTAATTCGCGTGCAATTCCTTCTTGAATCAAGGTTTCCGAGAGGGTGATATCTAAGGCAACGGTCAATCCGTCTGCGTGAGCTACCAACCAGCCTTCGATGTCCTGCGAAGAAATTTCTACATCAGCCAGTGATAAAGTTATTGGTTTTCCTGAGATAACAATAGTCAACTCTCCATCGCGGTCCAATTGGTTAATTTGCTCCGCTGTAAATGACTGTATCTCTTTGGAAATCAATCCCATATCTTTTCCAAATCGCGGACCCAAGGCCTTGAAATTGGGTTTAATTTGCTTCACTAAAATACCCGATGCATCGTCCAATAACTCAATTTCTTTCACGTTTACCTCGGCTTTAATGAGGTCAGAAATGGCCTCGATTTCTTCCCGTTGATTGGCGTCAAGTACCGGAATCATTACCCTTTGCAGCGGTTGACGTACTTTAATCATCTCTTTTTTGCGCAAGGACAACACCAAGGACGAAATGGTCTGGGCTTTTTGCATTTTGCGCTCCAATTTTTTATTAACAAAGTTTTCAACGAAAAGCGGGTAATCAGCCAAGTGAACGCTAGTATTTGCGGGCAATACCGTTGCTTGGGTTAAATCGCGGTACAACTGATCCATAAAGAATGGAGCAATAGGAGCACCCAATTTACTCACCGTAAGCAAACAAGTATATAGGGTTTGGTAGGCCGCAATTTTGTCTTGGGCATAGTCGCCTTTCCAAAAACGTCTTCTACACAAACGCACGTACCAGTTACTCAAGTTTTCTTGCACAAAATCGGATATGGCGCGCGCAGCCTTAGTGGGCTCATAATCGGCGTAGGCCAAATCAACTTCTTGGATCAAAGAGTGCAGTTCAGAGATGATCCATTGGTCAATTTCAGGACGTTCTTCAAGTGGCACTTCGGCCTCGGCATAAGTAAAACCATCAATGTTGGCATACAAAGCAAAAAACGAATAGGTGTTGTATAAGGTGCCAAAGAATTTGCGGCGCACTTCGGCCACCCCTTCGATGTCAAATTTCAAGTTGTCCCACGGATTGGCATTGGCAATCATGTACCAACGTGTGGCATCGGGACCGTATTCTTTTAGGGTTTCAAATGGATCAACCGCATTGCCCAAACGTTTGGACATTTTTTGGCCGTTTTTGTCTAAAACCAAGCCGTTGGAAACCACATTTTTGTAGGCAATTTTATCAAACACCAAGGTGCCAATGGCATGCAGCGTATAAAACCAACCGCGGGTTTGGTCAACGCCCTCGGCAATAAAATCAGCCGGGAATGCTTTGTTGTCGTCAATCAAATCCTTATTTTCAAACGGATAATGCCACTGCGCATAAGGCATGGCGCCAGAATCAAACCAAACGTCTATCAAATCGGCTTCGCGATGCATCGGTTTTCCTGAGGGAGAAACCAATACAATGGCATCCACCACATTTTTGTGTAAATCGACCAAATTGTAATTGGCCTCAGACATATTGCCCACTTCAAAGCCGGCAAACGGATTGGTTTGTTGCAATCCAGCTGCCATCGATTTTTGAATTTCTTCAATCAATTGGGCTACCGAACCAATGAGAATTTCTTCGGTTTTGTCTTCGGTACGCCAAATGGGCAATGGAATTCCCCAGTAGCGGGAACGCGACAAGTTCCAATCGTTGGCGTTTTTTAACCAATTGCCAAATCGGCCTTCGCCAGTAGCTTTGGGTTTCCAATTGATGCTGTCGTTCAAGTCAAACATCCGGTCTTTGATCTCGGTTACTTTGATGAACCACGAATCAAGCGGATAGTATAAAATGGGTTTGTCGGTGCGCCAGCAATGCGGGTAGCTGTGCACGTATTTCTCCACCTTAAAGGCTTTGTTTTCTTCTTTTAATTGAATTGCAATTTCTACATCTACCGAACGTTCGGGTGCTTCACCCGCTTCGTAGTATTCATTTTTCACATATTTTCCGGCGTATGGGCCCACCTGTGCGGTGAATTTTCCTTGCAAATCAACCAAAGGAACGGGATTTCCGTTTGCATCCAACACCAACATAGGCGGTACTTCGGGCACGGCTTCTTTGGCTACTTTGGAGTCATCGGCACCAAAAGTTGGGGCAGTGTGTACAATTCCGGTTCCGTCTTCGGTAGTTACAAAATCACCCGAAATTACACGGAACGCATCTTCAGGATTTTGATATGGAAGTGCAAAAGGCAAGAGTTGTTCGTAACGAATTCCCACCAAATCTTTGCCCACGAAACTCGTCAGCACTTGATACGGAATAGTTTTGTCGCCTGCCTTGTAGTTGGCCAAATCGGCTTCATCGGCACAAGCTACATATGGTTTGCTAAATTGTTTGCCTACCAAATTTTTAGCCAATACCACTTGAATGGGTTCAAAGGTATATTGGTTGAAGGTGCGCACGAGGGCATAGTCTATTTTGGGTCCAACTGTAAGCGCGGTGTTACTGGGCAAGGTCCAAGGAGTGGTGGTCCAAGCCAAGAAATGAATCGGGCCAAAGCCTTGTAAAAAGTTGGGTAAAGTTTCAGGTTTGGCTAAAAATTGTGCCACGATAGTCGTGTCGGTAACGTCGCGGTAACTGCCCGGTTGGTTTACTTCGTGTGAGCTCAATCCGGTGCCCGCTTTGGGCGAATACGGTTGAATGGTGTAGCCTTTGTACATCAACTCTTTTTGGTAGATCTGTTGCAACAACCACCACACGCTTTCCATGTATTTGGAGGTAT
>JBJOOG010000106.1:0-18474 GCA_046051465.1 Bacteroidota bacterium
GAGCGATACAACTGTGCATCTGACATCGAGTGTCCACGGTAACGGTAGGTTTTCATTTCTAAGAAAGTAGGTCCGTCTCCACGTCTCGCGCGGTCGATGGCTTCGTGCATGGCTTCGGCTACTTTAACCGGGTTCATTCCATCTACAGGTCCGCAAGGCATTTCGTAGCCCAAACCTAATTTCCAAATATCTGTATGATTGGCGGTGCGTTCTACAGAAGTTCCCATTGCGTATCCATTGTTTTCTACAATAAACACTACGGGTAATTTCCACAACATAGCCATATTAAATGCTTCGTGTAACGAACCTTGGCGCGCAGCTCCGTCACCAAAATAGGTGAGTGTTACGCCATCGCGACCAAAATATTGATCAGCAAATGCAATTCCGGCTCCAACTGGGATTTGAGCTCCCACAATACCATGACCGCCGTAAAATCCTTTTTCTTTAGAGAAGATGTGCATAGAACCACCCATTCCTTTGGATGTTCCCGTTACTTTTCCCAACAATTCAGCCATAACCGCTTTAGGATCAACCCCCATTCCAATGGGTTGCACGTGATTTCTATAAGCCGTAATCATTTTGTCTTTTGACAAATCCATGGCATGCAAAGCACCAGCTAATACAGCTTCTTGTCCGTTGTATAAATGAAGGAAACCACGGACCTTTTGTTGGATATAAAGTGCTGCAAGTTTGTCTTCAAATTTTCTCCAAAGTAGCATGTCTTCATACCACTTCAAATAAACATCTTTTGTAACTTCTTTCATTGGAATGATCTTTTCTAATTGTTAAGTGTATAAAATTCTCACTATAACGCAAAATAGTTTCCTCACAGCTTAATTTGCGGTCCTAAATGGTGGACGCAAAAATAAGATATTACTTTAAAGAACTAAAATTTATACCGTAGTTTTTACCCTAATTTATAGGAAGTTTTTGTCGAAGCTAAATGGCAATAAATTATCTAACGAATCTGATTTATATACCGCGCCCGATTCACCCATAAAATAGATTTCTATGGGTTGTTTTTGCTTGATTTCGTACTCGGCTATCGATTGTCTACAGGCGCCACAGGGCGGAATAGGTGATAGAGTAGGGTTGGTGTCAGATGCAGCTGTAATCGCCATTTTGACAATTTTGGCTTCTGGGAATACGGAGCCAGCATGAAAAATGGCTACGCGCTCGGCACACAAACCAGAAGGATAGGCAGCGTTTTCTTGGTTCGATCCCAAAATGATTTGGTTATTGTCGAGTAAAATGGCTGTTCCTACTCGAAAGTTTGAGTAAGGGGCATAGGCCTTTTTACGCACTTCTATGGCTTGCTCCATCAATGAAATCACATCAGACGGAATATCTTGCAAAGAATCAAAAACATGAAGTTCGGTAGTAACGCTTATTTTTTTCATAGTCAACCATTTTTTGTTCGTAACGTTAGGAGGAAAAAAAATCCAAACTTCAACTGAAATTTGGATTTGATTTATATTTAATTTTTACTACTAATAATCTTCATATTTATCACCAAAATTAAAGGTCAGTGAAAATCGCAACGTATTTTCTAATGGATTGTTAACCCTTGAGGCAGAAAACAAATACGACAAGTCAATCTTAACCACATTGTAGGTAAATCCTGCACCTAACGTATAAAATTTACGTGCACCTTTTGCAGGGCTTTCGTGAAAATAACCCATTCGAAACGCAAACGAGTCTTGGTAGGTGTATTCAGAACCCACCGCATAGGTAATTTCTTGGAATTCTTCACTTAGACCGCCTGGTGCGTCATTGAATGATTTAAAAATCCCTTCAGACCAACCAATTTTGTTGTAGGCCAATCGATTTTGCTCTTTTTCTAATGCTGTAGCTTCTCCATCTCCATTCAAGTCTGGATCTTGAGGTGTAGGCACCAATAATTTGGCAAATTCAACATTTAACGACACTTTATTGAAATCATCTAGAATAAAATCAAAACCAGATCCAATCTTTAGATTTGAGGGAAGAAAATTTGAGTTTTCAGCGTTTTGGGTTTGGTCATAATTAATTTTTGGCCCCAAATTTTGCATGTTCATACCAAATCGCAAACGCCCATTGAAGTCGGTAAAAGCCATTTCTTCGGATTGGTAAAAGGCAGCTACATCAACAGCATAGGATCGCGCCGCTCTGTTGTCATTCGAACCATCTTGAATTCTCAAGTTTGAACTAATGAATCGTCCGGCTACAGCCATAGCAAATCGATCGCTTAGTTTTAATGAATAAGACAAATCCACTGCCAATTCGTTGGGCTTAACAATATACAACTGTTCGCCATTAATGTCTGTAAGCTGTATTTCACCTAAACTAAAATAGCGCAAACTGGCACCAAAAGCACTTCGTTCTTTAAATCGGTTATAATAGGTGACTTGACCCAATGAAATATCGTTAACCAATTGGGTTAAGTAGGGAGTATAACTGGCAGAAAAACCTTGTTTTTCTAATGAAAAAGCATACTTGGCGGGGTTGTATTGTTGGGAAAAGGCATCTGCTGTGGTGGCTACACCATTATCACCCATACCGGCTGACCGGGCATCGCCAGCAACCATTAAAAAGGGAACTGCTGTAGTAATTACATTTTGTTGCGCTTTACTGAGTTGGAAACTAAAAACAAAGAGTAAAACAAGGGTAACTTTTCTCATCGTTAAATTTTAAGAGGAACAAATATACTATTTAATTAAAGGATAACAAGTTTTTCGTATTTTTCGGTTTTACTGCCCGTAAGTGTTGATTTTACGGTCAATTTGTAAATGTAAACGCCTTTACCAATTTTGTCGCCAAAATCATCACGACCATCCCAATTGAGTTCTCTTGATAGAAAACCTTCGGTTGTAATGGTCTGGTTTTTTGTCCAAACAATTTTACCTGTTATGGTGATCACTTGAACCTGAACCTCTAGTGGCTCGAAAGGTCGATTGTGCGTAAACCAAAACTCGGTGTAATTTACAAATGGGTTGGGGTAATTCAACACATTGGTAAGGGTAATCGATTCATTACTGGTAACCATAAACTGTAACTCCGAAGTCACCAAATTATTGTACACGTCCCAAGCTTTAAATGTAATGGTGTGTAAACCAACCGATAAATTTCGGAATGGGAATTTTACTTTACCTTTTTTGTAGTCATCCAATTCGGTTTCGTAATACTCATTTAATTTGTACGGATTACTTTCGTTTCCATCAAGAATGGCTACTATGTCGTGTCCAATTCCACTGGCCGTATTGATGCCGTTTTCATCTTCTAGATAAGCCAAAAAAAGCGGCGAATTATTCGTAATTCCACCATCAACAAAACTTTGATCATTCATGTACAACTTTACTTGTGGTGGTAAGTTGTCGGCGGCAGCATTGGTATTGATGCCTCCAATTTTAATTGTGGTATTGTACCCACTATTGTCAAGCAAGGTGTTATCTTTTTTACTGTAAAAGCTAATTCGACCATTCCCAAGAGGAATCGTAATGTCGCGCGGCACTACAAAACCAAATTCAAATTGTCCGTTACTCACCGTTGCATTTCCACGAAAGATGGTTTCTCCAAGCGTTTTAAAATTAATGACTGGACTATTTCCGTCATTATTAAAGGTGCTTCGAATAATTTCTTTGTCAAAAATTTGCACGGCAAGACTTCAGTTATAACTGTTTTGAATGACATTGTTTTCATCAACCACTTCGCCCTTTAATTTTACGTAGGCCAAGGATTTCAAGTCGTCAATTGCCCCCGAAAGTGGAATGTCGTTTACTTGAGTGAGCTGTACTTTGGGTTTTGGAATGGCCAAAAACAAGGCCGGATCTCCTAGGTAAAACACCACTCGAGTGGCTTGCGCTTGCGGGTCATTTTTGGCCAGACGAAGTGCTTCAGCAATTGAGGTGTATTGATTGGATCCGTAGGAAAACAAATACTTTGACAAAATGTCGTTAAAGGTTTCACCGGTTATTTGTCCAATTTCGCGTATGGTGGTTATCATAGAAATGGCTCCTCCAATCGGATTCCAATAGGTGTATTCGCCAGCTGTGGGTCGAAATGGATTGTCAAAACGCGAGAACTGGCAGGTGATCGTGATGAATAACGGGTATTTGTATTTGTTTGAAAGCGTTTGACTATCGGTTTTGTCCCAAACCCGTTCTTGGGTAAGTCCATCTTCACCGCCGTGTCCTAAGAAATTGAAAACCAAAGCTCCTTTTTCGAAGGCATTGAAAAAATCTTCTCTTGCTTTGGGATAACGACTACCACCCGACGCAGTTTCTTGTACATAGGCATCCAAAAGGATTTTCTTTGGATTCATAAACGGTTTTTCATTCACAACCGTATCAGCCAAATTGTTCATTCGCGTTTGAAGGGATGCGTCTTGCACCACATCAGAATCATCGGCAATAACCACAAAATTATTGCGCCAGTTTCCATATGATTTTACATCGTGGTAATCCAAAACCTTGGTAACCAATTCGTCTGCTTGTTTGGTAGAGTTGGCAATCATTCGTCCTACGGCAATATCCAATCCTCGGCTGCTTCCATCTACATCGCCTTCTGTTGGATCCATCATGCCAAAGAAGTCATCAGAGGCAAACGATGATTCGCCCAAAGTATAACTGTTTAACGAATGGTAAATGGGAACAAAATTGGAGAACTTTGAAATTCGGTTTTTAAAATCATACGAAGCATCGCCAAATAAGTTTACATATTTTACTCTTTTATCTGGGCTTGAGGCGTTGTAATACACATATTTTACCAAGTTTCGAATGGCGCCAATATCTTGTTTTCCGGAGCTAAATTCAGGATAAATAGATTCTAGCGTAATTACTTTTACGTTTAGTTGCGAATAAGAGCGATGAAACTGGGCAAGTTTCTCTGCTTGTTGTTGAAATAGCTTTGGCGTAAAAATGAGGTAATCAATGTCTTTGAATTGCCCTTGACTATCTTGAAATAAGGTTCCTTTTAAATTTTGATTGGCAATTTTAGTCTCGTTATCAATGCTAGGCACAAAGGTGTCGGCAAGAACAACTGTAGTGTACTTTCGCACTTCGCCCATGTTTTGATTAATCGTAAACGAATTAGGAGAAGTAATACTCTTTTGTGTTACATCGTATAGGTTTGTAACATCCCAAATTTGGCTAATGCCTGTAGCATCCAAAAATTGATACGTACCCACGCCCGATGTATTGCTAGCTGCATCATATTGAAACGCAAATTGTTTGCCGGTAGGAAGTAATTTGCGTTTTGACTTTAGAATAATATAGTCCAAGTACCCATCTGCACTGGGCGCGCCATTGTTGTTGTAGGTGAGTTTAATAGTAACATTTTCTGATGCAGGAAAAGTAGTGTTGAGTACGCCTTCAACCGCCTCGGTGTAATTTCCGATGGGGCCAATGCTAATGTTGCCCACTTGTTGTCCGTTGGCCTCTACTTTAAAACTGGTAAAATTTCCAGCTGCAGCAGCTGTATATACCTTTAAGCTACTATTTGAGCCCGCTACAACATTGGGAACCGAAAAATCAAAACTCTGTTCATTGTTTACTTGAAATTCTTCGCCAAACCAACGTCTTCCTAGCCGTGCTATATTAACTCGGTCTATTTCATGGTATTGGTAGTCGTCAAATTCATTTATTATAAGTGTGGTTGGTACATCAGTTTCAACTAATGGCCCCATGCGTTTTCCGTTTTCCGTTCCTACTTTAATATAATAATAGGATTTATCTGCATACAAGTTATTGGTTGTTTGGCTTTCGTTGTTCCAAGTGTCAACTCCTTCTCCGTAAAATAAAATATAATCAGATGAATCAAATAAGCCGTCTTCTTCTCCAATAATTTGGATGGCATTTTCGGTTAAATCTGCTGGATAGGGTACGTTGTTTTTTAATGGAATCATACGGCCTCCATTGCCATACAATTGTATTTTGCGTGGATCTAATCCGGAAGTGTTGATGCCTAGTTGCTGTAAAAAGTCTTTTGAAATTCTATAAACACCTGATTTTGTTATATAAAATCGGAAGAAGTCGCCGCTGGCCAGCACTGAGTTATAAATGCTTGTGAAATCTGCGGGGGCAGACGCCAGTCTTTTGTTGGAATAGGCAAATTCGTATTGCAAACGAACAACTTTAAGGTAACTATTGTCTTGTTTGATGATTGGTGAGAACGAAAAAATAGTACTATTCTGATCGCGTGCTGCCACATTTTTGAGTGAGGCATTTATTGAATTGGGTATCTTATTTCGGTTTAATTCCCCAAGCTCGTTAACTGAAATGGGTTCTGTAACTACCGATGAAATAATCAAGCTTGTTTCTTCAATTGGTCTTGTTGTTGCAGCAATCGAAGTGAAAAAAATGGAGGCAGTTCCCGCATCAAATGTAAATTGTGCTGTATTAAATTGAGGGATTTTAACTGAATAAGCTCCAATATGATATGGGGAATTCGCAACCCAATTCACGTTGATGTCTACTTTATTTTGACCTCTACTAGTTGAAATGAAACAAATAAAGACGAAGAAAATAATTTTTTTCATTTGGTAAAAACGCACAATAGCTAGAATTATTTTGCTCGTAAAAATAAGGTATTATTATACATCGCTCATAATATAAACATAATTTTAGCGTTTGTTTTTTTATTCGGGTTAAGGCCCTTAGTTGCTAGATTAAATATTTTAACAAAAAGATGTTGCAGTGTAATGGTTAATTCATATATTGCGCCACGAAATTTTTACCTACTAAACGTATGAAAGCAAACAAAATTATGACTTACAAACTCTTGCTAGCCGCAGTAGTTTTGGTTGGACTTACCACAAGTTGTAGTAAACAATCAGGTTCTAAAAACGCTTCATCAGCCACAGGCTGGAAAGTGAACGACAAAAAAGGAGGGTTTCAGTATGCTTCTAACTTCAAACGTCAAGAGACTGGCCCCGGTCTTATTATGGTTGAAGGTGGAACATTTACTATGGGTAAAGTGCAAGACGATGTCATGCACGATTGGAACAACACACCTAATCAACAACACGTCCAATCCTTTTACATGGATGAGACAGAAGTAACTAATTTAATGTATATGGAATACTTAGATTGGTTGAAACGTGTATTTCCACCAGATCAAGAAAACTACAAAAACATATACGAAGGCGCTTTGCCAGACACCCTAGTTTGGAGAAACCGTTTGGGTTACAATGAAACCATGACAAATAACTACTTGAGACACCCCGCTTATGCAGGTTATCCAGTAGTAGGAGTAAATTGGATTCAGGCTGTAGAATACAGCAAGTGGAGAACCGAACGCGTAAATGAAAATGTGTTGGAGCGTGAAGGCTACCTTAAAAAGGACGCAAAATTATTAGACGTAACTGCTGAAGCAAACTTCAATACTGAAACGTATTTAAACGCACCATCTCAAACATTTGGTGGTGATGACAAAATTGTATTAAAAGGAAGAAAAAACAGTTTGTCAAAACCAATCAAAACAAAAGGTACAAAAGACACGCCGGCTACCGAAAAACCAGCGCGTAATGTGTATGCACAACGTTCATCGGGTATTGTTTTGCCTGAGTACCGTTTACCAACTGAGGCCGAGTGGGAATATGCCGCTGCTGCAGATGTAGGTCAAAGAGAATACAATATATATAAAGGACAAAAGAAATATCCTTGGTCAGGTAGTTATACCCGAACTGGTAAACGCAAGATTAAGGGAGATCAGTTGGCAAACTTTAAGCAAGGAAAAGGTGACTACGGTGGAATTGCTGGATGGTCTGATGATGGTGCCGATATTACCAATGTAGTGAAGTCTTATCCGCCAAACGATTTTGGATTGTATGATATGGCAGGAAATGTTGCCGAGTGGGTTGCTGACGTGTATCGTCCTATTGTAGATGACGAAGCAAGTGATTTCAACTACTTTAGAGGTAACGTGTACGAGAAAAACAAAATTGGTGAAGACGGTAAAGTTGAATTGGTTACCAAGGAAACACAAAAGTTTGATACCTTATCAAATGGTAAATTAATTGCCAGAAATTTCCCAGGACAAATTGTTCAAGTTCCTGTTGATGCAAATGAGACATACCTTCGTATGAATTTCGATAAAAGCAACCACAAGAATTACAGAGACGGTGACAAACAATCTACCCGTTACTATGATTTTGGAACTGCTGACGAAGATGCTTCGAAGTTAAAAAACAAAATGTATGACGCTCCTGTTCACAATGTTACAGTTGATTCATTGGGAAGTATGACAAGAAAATACGACAGATCTTCTAAAAGAACCTCTATGGTTGATGATAAATCGCGTGTTTACAAAGGGGGTTCATGGAGAGATAGAGCCTACTGGTTGGATCCGGGACAACGCAGATATTTCCCACAAGATATGGCATCTGATTACATTGGATTCCGTTGTGCAATGTCAAGAGTTGGGCCAAAAGCTGACCACAAAAAAAGACCAAGAAACTAAGTATATAAAAGCCCTTTAATTAGGGCTTTTTTTTATTCAATATACAGATGACATTAGCTGAAATTCATGCATTGTTTTTACAATCAAACGGGGTTGTAATTGATACGCGAAAAATTACCCCCAATGCATTTTTTGTAGCGCTAAAGGGAGACCGTTTTGATGCAAATACCTTTACTGCTGAAGCACTGCAGTTGGGTGCGTCCTATGTACTAATCGACAATCCGACCTACTACATCGATAGCCGAACTATTCTTGTATCTGATGCGCTAATAACACTACAAGAATTGGCTCAGTATCACAGGAAATACCTTGGGTTGCCTATAATTGCTTTAACAGGTAGTAATGGAAAAACCACTACCAAAGAATTAATTCATGCGGTTTTGTCGAAAAAGTTTTTGTGTAAAGCAACCGTTGGTAATTTGAATAATCATATTGGAGTTCCCCTTACGTTGTTGTCATTTGATGAAAATACTGAAATAGGCATTGTAGAAATGGGTGCCAATCACCAAAAAGAAATTGAGTTTTTGTGTGAATTAGCTGCCCCTGATTATGGCTACATTACCAATTTTGGAAAAGCCCATTTAGAGGGATTTGGTGGAGTAGAAGGTGTAATTAAAGGCAAAAGTGAAATGTATGCTTATTTGTTATCGCGGCGCAAAAAAGTATTTATTAATGCCGATGATCCAATACAGCTAAAACATTCTGCCCAAATAGATTCTTTTACCTTTAGCGCAGTAAATTCAGTTGCTGACGTTCAAGTAAACAATGTTCAAGCAAACCCATTTGTCTCATTGGTTCACGAAGGCGCCTTTGTTCAATCGCAGTTGATTGGATTGTATAATGCTACAAATATTTGCGCAGCTATTGCTATAGGTTCCTATTTTTCGGTTTCAACTGCCGATATACATTTGGCTATTGCCAATTATATTCCCACCAATAATCGTTCACAGATACTTCACAAAAACAGTAATGAAATAATTTTGGATGCCTACAATGCCAATCCAAGCAGTATGGCTGTGGCGGTTGCTAATTTTGATCAGCTACAACGTCCATCCAAAATAATGATTTTGGGCGATATGTTTGAGTTGGGCGAAGAATCTTCCCAAGAACATGCGGCATTAGTAGAATTGGTTTCGCGATCAACGGTGCCTTGTACGTATTTTGTAGGGCCAAGTTTTTACGCGCATCGCATTGCATCTCCAGTAATGCAATTCTTTAAAAGTTATGCTGAATTTGAGCAGTTTTGTTCATCTACAGAATTCCAAAATTCATTGCTGCTGATCAAGGGTTCTCGCGGCATGGCTTTGGAACGTATAGTTGAATTAGTGTAACGTATATTTTTAGTACATCAACACATTTTACACTTCTTCTGCATCTTTTATGTTTTTTTTTCAATCGCATGCAGAATAAATAGCGTTAATACCTCCTTTTTTACCTATTTGAAGAGCTAGTTTAATCGACGAACGACATCTTTTATAGATAAAAAGTATCTAATTGTTGGTTTTGGTTCGTTTAACGAGTTTTAAAGTAGAATAACGAGTATTTTTTAGCCCGCTTTGGGTTTGCCTTAGTTTTGACCTGTTTCAAAATCACAATGAACAGCGCAACTATGAGCAACGCAAAACAAACTACATCATCCTTACCAAGCACTTTGAAAGCTGTTATGCTTTTTGTGGTGTTTATGTTTTGTGGTGTAACATTTGCTCAAGATCAAGTACGTTCATCAAATCAAGAATTGACCTCAACATCTATTGTTAACACAGCTTCTGAGTCAGTGCATTTTATTTCTTGGTTTATGGGTACAAAGCAAAGTGTTCAACCCAATTCAGTTCAAGATTTGAAAGGGAGCAGCAAAAAACAGCTTATCAATTCTGGTAGTGCACCTAATCGTCTTTTGCTAAAAACGTTTAGTAAAAAAGCTGCAAATTTCAATAGTGCCATTGTGTAATTTTTTTTTATTTCTAACTTAATTTTTGATCACCTTATGGGTGATTTTTTTTTGATATGTAAGTAAATTGTTAGCATGTTTTTTTTAATGTAAACTAAAAAATATGTAATATTGAGGAGCGTCTTTGCTCAATTGTTGTTTGTCGATGAAAAATGCTTTTTGTCGATAAATTAATGAAATAAGCCGCCTCCATTTTTCAATTTCACGTTTCAAAAAATAAATTAACAGAAAATGATTACAACTTTACTCAAAGCTAAATCTGATTTTTTTCAAGAATTAATTTCTTCAAACTCGAAACTTTTATTTTTGGTTTGTAGTCTGTTAACTATTGGCTCGGTTCAAGGTCAAGTAAATGCTTACACCTTTTCTGCTTCAACAGTTGCTACGTACGTGCCGTTAACAGTTGCGGGTGGTGCTAC
This sequence comes from Bacteroidota bacterium, assembly GCA_046051465.1. Taxonomy (GTDB): domain Bacteria; phylum Bacteroidota; class Bacteroidia; order Flavobacteriales; family Flavobacteriaceae; genus Flavobacterium. Next base: position 10,804 of record JBJOOG010000106.1, read on the forward strand.
CGAGATTTCTTGGACAAATCCTGTGCCAACGCCAAGTGCCACATTAAATTGGGATAACCACACGGCAGCAACTATTCCTATTGGTTTCAATTTTAACTACAACGGTACGGTATACACAACCGTAAATGTTTCTCCAAATGGTTTTGTTTCCTTTGGAACTACATTGCCTTCTGTAACCAACTATAATCCTATTGCTAGTGTGGAAGGTTATGCAGGTGCTATTTCGGTGTATGGTACAAATTTGAGAAACAACAATGTATCCATAAAATACAGAACGGATCTCGTAGCCAGAACACTTACTATTGAATATATTGGTCAACGAGTAAATGCAACAGGTACAGCAATTGCTGGAACCTTAAATATGCAAATTGTATTGAACGAGTCGGGGGTAATTGATATGATCTATAGACCAACTACAACGCCAAATACTTTAAATGCATTAACTGTTTTGTTTGGTCAAATTGGACTACGTGGCTCGTCTAATAGTGATTTCTTAGCTTTAAACCTTCCAACGGCTACAACATTGGTTTGGCCTGTTCCTCCAACAACAATTCCTTTGGGTACAACCAACAATGTAACTGTAGCAACCAAAAGTGCTTGTATTTCAGTACCAACAAAATTCACATATACTCCACCTGCATGTATTGCGCCAAGTAACGTGCGGGCTTTGCCGCTTACCATTACACACAATAGTGCATCCATTACTTGGACTGCCTCTGCAAATAACAGCCCAAACCCTGCAGCTACCAATTACCAGTTGTATTATTCAACTACTGCCGTTTTACCAACGGCTGCAACAGCGCCGCAGATTACAGGAATTGCAGGAACTACTCAAAACTTAACTGGTTTGGCGCCTAATACACAGTATTATGTATACGTACGTTCAAATTGTGCGGCAACTGGTGCTTGGTCTGTTGCGGGAATTTTTACTACACGTTGTACACCAGTTGCTGATCCATTTGTAACGGGTGCTCCTTATGAGCAAGATTTTGAGGATTCTACACCACCTTATTTACCAGCTTGTAATTCAACCGAAAATTTAATTACTCCTTTGCCTCCTTATACAGGATCACCCTATGCTAGCTATTGGGTAAATTCTGATCCAACTACTCCAGACTGGGGATTTAATACCAAACACATGCGTTGTACAGTGTTGGGAGGTCAAAACAACAATGCCTATTACTATACCGAGGGAATAACGTTAAGTGCGGGAGTTACCTATAGATTAGAATATGCTTACGGTTCTTCAACTCAGTTTTTGGCAATCGAGCAAAAAATGAAAGTATACGTTGGAACATCTCCTGTACAGGCTGCTATGAGTGTTGTTCTAGTAGACCATCCCTCAATTAAAGGTGGGCCGTTTATTAATGTGGTCGATTTTACCCCAGTCACTTCTGGAACGTATTACTTTGGCTTTCAAGATTACACGCCATTCACAACAGGAGGTACAACCTTGCTTGATAACGTATACTTGAATGTAGAAACCTGTAGACCTCCTGCAGACATTGTAGCATCAACCGTTACCTTTTCGGCTGCAACAATTTTCTGGGACGATTCTCCATCATTGCCTGCAAATGGCTACCAATATTATGTGAGTAGTTCACCAAATCCACCTTCATATGGGTTTCCACCTACCGGAAGTACCGGGTTTAATGTTACAACTGCCAACATTACTAATCTTACTTCATCAACAACATATTATGTATGGGTGAGATCAAATTGCAATGGTTTGTATAGTGTTTGGACACCAATTCCAGGCGTATTTACTACACTTGTTCAGCCAGCAGCCACTGTAATTAATTTGACTTCAGCACAAAACAACCGTTTCTTATACACCTGTTCGGCTTCCTCTGGTTCAGCTACCTTCTTTGATAGTGGTTCTGCTGGCACTGATTATGCTAACAATGAAAGTTATACGTTTACCTTTTTCCCGAGTATCCCGGGCGCAAAAATTAAAGCCGCGTTTAGCTCGTTTTCAACGGAGGACAGATGGGATGGAATGTCTATTTACAACGGAAACAGTGCTGCTGCGCCTTTGATTTCTTCTGGTTTGCCTGCGGGTTTCAATGCCACTACTTGTCCGGCGGGCTCTTTTTATGGAACCAATTCTCCCGGTAACATTTATTCAACTGCTGCTGATGGTTCGCTGACTTTTGTATTCTCTTCAGACTTTATTATTACTCGACCAGGATGGGCGGCTACCATTACTTGTGAAACAGTGCCTACCATAAGTTCATTTACGCCTACCACAAATAACTGTCAGAGTGGTACTTTAATTACATTAACAGGTACAAATTTTGTGAACATCACCAATGTAACCATTGGTGGAGTTGCTGCTGTTTACAATGTAGTAAATAGTTCAACCATGCAAGTTACCTTGCCGGCTACCGCAACTTCAGGACCTATAGTGGTATCGAGCGCTACTGCCTCTGGAACCAGTTTAACCAATTTTACAGTATTGGCTCCACCTCCAACAGGAGTAGTAGGATCTACAATATGTCCTGGAAATCCAGCTTCACTTACCTCTACAACAAACTGCTCGGGCTTTGTGAATCCAGTTTCAACTATTTCTGGTGCTTGGGCTGCTTCAGATCCAATTGCTCCTCGTCAAAACGGATCGGCTAATTCACCAAGCTGTAGTTACTCGACTACGCCAGTGGGGTATACACGTATTGAATTTCAAGTGAGCCAAACCGGGGTTTATACTTTTGAAATGGCTCAAAATGCCAGTTATGATGGAATGGGTTACATTACTTCTGGGGCATTTGTTGCTGGATCATGTGCCTTTGGAAATTACATAGTAGGAGATGATGATAGTGCCGGTGGACTTGAGCCAAGAATGAGTGCTTTACTTACAGTTGGCGTTACCTATACCTTGTATTCGACTACTTATACTAATTACGCGCCAAACTATTATTCATACATTTGGAATATTACACCGCCTGCCGGTGGAACTGCATTGTTGTTTGGGATTTCTCCAATTGAATGGTATACTGTTGCTAGTGGAGGTTCTCCAGTAGGATCTGGAAGTCCATTCAATCCAGTGGGTGTTGCCGGATCGGGAGTAGATGGACTTAACCCAGGTAACTTTACTTTTTATGGTGCTTGTGCATCAAACCCAACGTGTAGAACGTCGGCAGTAGTTTCAGTTATCAACAGACCTGCATTTACTTTGCCTGCCAATGCTAATATTTGTCCAAACACGGGCGTATTATTACAAATACCAACCACTGCTGTAGGTACTACCTATACATGGTCGTCTAGTATATCGGGTACCTTATTTACAAACCCAGCCTGTACCATTCCATATGTGGCCGGTACTTCTGCTCCGTCAGTTTATTTAAATACGCCAGCCACTGCCACCATAACGGTAACAGGTACAAACACGGCATCGGGATGTTCAACTCAAGTAACAACAGTACAAACCGTTTTGCCTGCCAAAACCTATAATGGTACTGCTTGGAGCGGAAACGCTTTAGCACCGACTGCTTCTGAGGGTATCGTAATTAATGGAACAGGTAACTTTACTTTAGGAAATGTAACCGGATGTTCATGTACAGTTACATCGGGCAACCTTACCATAACTGCGGGATCTACCATGACCCTTACCGATAAATTGACTGTAACCGCTGGAGGTTCATTAACCTTTGAAAATGGTGCCAGTTTATTGCAAGTTAATAATGTGACTAATTCTGGAAATATTATTTACAAACGAAACACAACAGGTATGTTGCGTTACGATTATACCTACTGGTCATCTCCAGTTCAGCCTCAAACCTTATTTGCCTTGTCGCCAAATACCTTGTCTGACAAATATTTTTGGTGGAATACGGCTATTTACAACTGGAATGCAGTAGCAGCTCCTGGTACTACTTTAATGGATCCGGGAAGAGGTTACATTATTCGTGCGCCTCAGACGTTCAATATTTCTGGCGCAACAACCATCTATAATGCACAGTTTACCGGAGTGCCAAACAACGGGAACTATTCAGTAAACATTGCAGTAAATGGTGCTAATAATTTAAACTTAATTGGTAATCCGTATCCTTCAGCAATCAATGCCGATTTGTTTATGCTCAACAATCCAACTACTTTGGGGACTGGTTCTACTATTTATTTATGGACACACAATTCTCCTTTTGCTAGTAATGTATATGTAGCCAATGATTATGCTGTTTACAATTATACAGGAGGTACAGGAACCAGAGCGGCAATCAATCCTGGAATTAATACATCCATTCCATCTGGTAAAATAGCTGCAGGTCAATCGTTCTTTATTAAAGGAGCAGTAACCGGAACAGCCTTGTTTACCAATGCAATGCGTGTATCAGGTAACAATACTCAATTTTATAGAAACAACAACATCGATAACGAGCCATTAACCTCACCCTTATCTGCTTTAGAAAAAAATAGAGTATGGTTGGATTTAAAAAACAACCAGGGAGCCTACAAACAACTATTGGTTGGGTATATTGACCAAGCAACCAATGCGTTTGACGACGGCTTTGATGGCGAAGTGTTCGAGGCAGGAAACTCAGTTAGTTTTTATTCGGTATTGGATTCCAAGAAATTAAGCATCCAAGGAAAAGCGCTTCCGTTCTCTGAAACCGATCAAGTTCCACTAGGATTCCATATTGATGTGCCAGGTATATACGAAGTTGCACTTGCTCAATTTGATGGGTTATTTGAAAACCAAGCCGTGTACTTAGAAGATTTGGCTACGCAAACTATACATGATTTGCGCGCCAGTGCTTATCAATTCTCGGCCGAGGCAGGGACATTTGACACGCGTTTTGTGTTGCGTTTCCAAAGCCCCCTTAGCACTGATGTACCTGTAATTTCAGCCAATGATATTATTGCCTACAAAGATAATGGCACAATTCATATTGTGTCTTCAAAAGCGGTATTGCAATCGGTACAAATAATTGACATAAGCGGTAGAACGCTTGCTTCAAAATCAAGACTCAATTCCAACACAGCTGAATTTGAAGGCTTGAATTTTGCACAACAAGCCTTACTGATTCAGGTTACTACTCAAGAAGGAATAGTAGTTACCAAGAAGCTGATGTTCTAAAATTATTTTTAAGTTATTTTTTAAAAGCAGCTTATCCCCCTAAGCTGCTTTAGGTGTCTTTGGTCGTTTTTTTTTGCATTTTATCGATTAATGCGACTCGTTTGTTAGTAGAATATTAAAACTCTATATATTAACCTTTTATTTAACCCAATTTTATTTATTATGATCAGAAACTACAATTGTTTGAGTTCGCGTTTAGATTCGTGGCTCAAAAATGGAATTGGAGATGCAAGCACATCTCCACCTCAGCAAAAGAGTAGCCGAACGACCTGGCTTGGAGCCATTTTGTTATTGCTCTTCACTGTTTTTGGAGCAAATCTCCAGGCACAGGTTACCATTAATGAAACATTTGATGGTGCTACCACTCCAACTGGTTGGACATATGCCAGTTTTGCGAGAAGTACAGCTGCGCCCTGTACGGGAACTGCTTCGATTCGTAAAAACCAATGGTCGTCAGCCACAACAGCTTCTGCTGCTGCGCCATTATTTACATCAAATGCACAACCACTGAATATCTCTTTCTCCTACAAACTTGTAAATTACGCAGCTACTGTTACTGCAACGACGCCTGCGCTTACCAATACAGTTGCTTGGGGATCAGTTATTACAGAGGTGTCAATTGATGGTGGTACAACTTATAGTATTACAGCTGGAACGATTAACTCAACTAACCATGTTGTTTCTCAAAGTTGTGCTACGCAAAGTTATACCGTACCAGGTTCATCATTGCCGTCGGGAAGCTCTGTTCGAGTTCGTTTCCGTCTAACTTTTGCTGGAACTACTCCTGATTATTTTGTTTATATGGATAACGTTTCTATTGTTCAAGTTGCTCCAGCATGTTCTGGAACTCCAGTAGCAGGAACGTCATCACCAGCACTACAAAATATTTGTCCAGGAAGTACACCTGCTGCTTTGTCTTTGACAGGAGCTACTACAGGAGTAACAGGTTTAACCTACCAATGGGAGCAATCTACTGACGGTGGTTCAAACTACATTAACGTTTCTACCGGTACTGGAGCAACTTCAGCTTCTTACACTCCCGCAATTTTTGGGGGATCTACTGTATTGTACCGTTGTAAAGTAACCTGTTCAAATAGTACAGAATTTGCTTATTCAACTGCTGCTACTGTTGCTCCACCAGCAACACCAGCTACTCAAGTTTCTAATGCCTTAGTTTCTGCTATTAGTACTACTGGTTTTACAACTTCATGGACCAACGGGAATGGAAATAGACGTCTTGTACTTTTGAGTACTGCGCCTATCACTGATCCAGTTGACGGAAGTGCAGTTGCTTATACTGCCAACACTGTTTATGCAGGTGGTCAACAAGTTGTATTTGACGGAACAGGAACTTCGGTTGCTGTAACAGGACTTAGTCTTGGTACTACTTATTATATTAAAGTATACGAGTACATTCGTTGTGGTGCTGGTCCATTTGACTATTACTACAACAGCACAAACGGAACCAACTCAATTACAGCGGCTACTTGTGGCGCTGCAACAATTCCTTACAACGAAAGTTTTGAAACTGCAGTTGTGCCTAATTTTGCTGCTTGTACCGTAACCAGTTCGCATCCACTTACGCGCTCTACTACCGCTACAGGTGCTGCACCACGTACAGGTACTAAGTATCAAAACATTAGATGGACTCCAACCGTTGCCAAATATGTGTATTCTGCACCTTTGGCATTTAATGGTTCTACCTCTTATGATATGGGAGCGTGGTACCTTACCGATGGAGCCGCAGGTTGGACAACCATAAAATTATTTGTAAATACTGCTCCTACAGCTGTTGGAGCTACTTTGCTTACTACAGTTTCGGCTGCTAACAATACTACTTACCAAAAATTAATGGGTACTTATGTAGCGCCTGCTACGGGTAACTATTACAGTATTATTGAGGTGGTACATACTAGTGGTCCGAATGATATGTCTATTGATGATTTATTTGCTGAAGCTACACCAACTTGTACTACGCCATCTGCTTTGGTGGTGTCAAGTCAAAACTTGAGCTCGGCAACTGTTTCTTGGACAGCTTCTACTACTACACCGGCTAATGGCTACGAATATTTTTATTCTACAACCAATACGGCTCCAACTGCGGGTACTACTCCATCTGGAGCAGTGGCAGCAGGTGTAACTACGGCTACTATTACTGGTTTGGCAGTAGACACCAACTACTTTTGGTGGGTACGTGCAAACTGCGATGGTGTAGATAAGTCTGCTTGGGTAGCTGGTTCTACCATTCGTTTGGGATACTGTATTCCTGTTACATCATTTGGATGTACTGATGGAGACGTAATTGCGCGTGTAACTTTAAATACCTTAGATAATAACTCAGGCACTGGTTGTCCAAGTGGATTGTTGGGGTATTCTAACTATACGGCTGATCCTGCTTTAACAACTACTTTACAAGCAGGTTCATCATACAACTGTATAGTATATGCAGGACAATATTCTGAAGGCTACGCTGCTTGGATCGATTACAACGACGACGGTAACTTTGATAATGCAACTGAACGTATTGGTTTCTCAAACGGTCAAGTTGCGGGTAGTGGGGTTGTAGGACAATTGGGTTCATCAGCTTCTTTCCCTAT
>JBJOOG010000107.1:0-23854 GCA_046051465.1 Bacteroidota bacterium
TTTTATTCTTGTTTATTTCCATTCTAGAAGAGAGCGGATACATGAGCCGTGTTGTTTTTTTGATGGACAAAATCATGCGAAAATTTGGACTTTCTGGCAAAAGTGTGGTGCCACTCATTTCGGGAACCGCCTGCGCCATTCCGGCTATTATGGCTACAAGAAATATCGAAAATTGGAAAGAGCGATTAATTACTATTTTGGTTACCCCCTTTACAACTTGTTCGGCCAGACTTCCTGTGTATGCAATAATTATTGGACTAGTTATTCCCGATGAGCGCCTTTTTGGAATACTAAATATGCAAGGCCTAACCTTGATGTTTTTGTATCTCTTGGGTTTTGGCTCTGCTATTTTTTCGGCTTACCTTTTGAATAAAGTGTTGCAGGTGAAAGGTAAATCATACTTTGTTGTAGAAATGCCCAATTATAAACTTCCGCTGTTTAAAAACGTAGCTATAAATGTGATTGAAAAGACCAAATCATTTGTTTTTGGGGCGGGCAAAATAATCTTGGCTATATCCATCGTGTTGTGGTTTTTGGCTTCAAATGGTCCGGGCACAAATTTTGAAAATGCAGAGGAAATCATCACAAAAAAACACAGCATTCCATCAAACCATGTCGATAGTTTGAGTTTAGAAAACCAAATTAATGCCTATAAATTAGAGAATTCCTATATCGGCATCGTAGGAAAAACAATTGAGCCTGCCATTCAACCTTTGGGTTATGATTGGAAAATTGGCATAGCCGTAATTAGTTCGTTTGCTGCTAGAGAGGTGTTTGTAGGCACATTGGCCACCATTTATAGCGTGGGCGGCAGCGCCAATGAAAACACCATTAACAACAAGATGAAAGCCGAAATTAATCCGGTAACCCGAGAAAAAGTATTCAATTTTGCCTCAGGAATTTCGCTGTTGCTTTTTTATGCATTTGCGATGCAATGCGCTAGTACATTGGCTATTACCAAAAAAGAAACCAATAGCTGGAAATGGCCAATAGCCCAATTACTACTAATGAGTAGCTTGGCTTATTTGGTTGCATTTATTGCCTTTCAAGTGTTTAACTAATTCAATTTATCACATTTCTTATTTCCTCAAAAATTCTTTTATTTATAATTTGTCTAAATAAAAATAAAGAGTATTTTTGCTGCCTAGAATTAATCTAAATAAGAAATGAAATACCTTTTTATTGCTTCACTCCTTGTCTTTTTTTCCAATACCAGTAAAGCACAAGATAAGTTTGAAGTAGAGGAAAATGATACAATCAAAAAGTTGGCTCCTGTAGTCATTATAGCCAAACAGCAAAGTCCTGAACGAATGCCTGAGGTCAAAGAAAACGTGCTGTTTTCTGGCAAAAAGAACGAAGTACTGAAGCTGTCCAATATCAACGGAAATTTTACTACAAACAATGCACGAGAAGTATTTTCTAGAATTCCTGGCGTAACCATTTGGGAAAATGAAGGTTCGGGCATACAAATAAATGTAGGTGTTCGCGGGTTAAGTCCAAATAGAAGTTGGGAATTAAATACCAGACAAAACGGCTACGATATTTCTTCAGATGTTTTTGGCTATCCAGAAGCCTATTACAATCCACCTCTAGAAGCGGTAGAAACCATAGAATTGGTTCGCGGAGGTGCATCCTTGCAGTTTGGACCACAGTTTGGCGGTATGTTGAACTATGTACTGAAAAGAGAAACGAAAAAGAAATTCTCGTTTGAAACACAAAACACCGTTGGGAGTTATGGTTTAATGAGCAGTTACAATGCGATTGGAGGTAAATTTAAACAGTTTTCTTACTATGTGTACAATCATTCGCGTAGTGCCGATGGCTGGAGAGCGAATAGCGAATATACCGTTCGAAACACGCATGCTTTTGCCGCTTATCGGTTTTCAGAACACACAAAATTATCGGTAGAATACACCAATATGGATTATCAAATGCAACAAGCGGGTGGATTAACCGATGAACAATTTGCAGCCAACCCCAGACAATCACTCAGAGAACGCAATTGGTTTGGAACTCCATGGAATGTATTTTCTTTACATTTCGATACCAAAATAAGCGCTAATTTTTCTTCAAGCACCAAATTTTTTGGACTCATTGGCCAACGAAATAGCGTAGGTTTTACCGCCACTCCCAATGTAGAAGATGTAATAAATCCGGATACAAATGCCTATGCAAATCGTAGAGTAGATCGGGATTATTACAATAACCTTGGACTTGAAAACAGAAACATTTACACCTATAAACTTGGAAAAATAAACAACAACCTTGCCTTTGGTGTGCGCCTGTACAAAGCCAATACCCAGCGTGTTCAAGACGGGAAGGGTACTACTGGTTCAGGCTTTGATTTGTCTGTAGATGGGCGATATGCGCGGGATTTGCGTTTTACAACAGAGAATACCGCCATTTTTGCTGAAAATCAATTTAAAATTGCCGAAAAATTTAGCGTTACTCCAGGCTTTCGTTATGAATACATCAAAAACACAGGCGATGGCCGATTTGGAATTAGCGGAGGAAATGACCTGGCTTTTCCTGATAAAACAATTTCGCGTAGCAAACCCTTGTTTGGGCTTGGATTGGAATATAAATTTAGAACAACCAATATTTACGCCAATATTACACAGGCGTTTAGACCGGTATTGTTCTCTGATCTTACACCGCCAGCAGTTACCGACGCAATTGACCCAAATCTAAAAGATGCCAGCGGCTACAATGCCGATTTAGGGTTTAGGGGATTATTTAAAAACTTTTTGAACTTTGATTTTAGTTTGTTTTACTTGAGTTACACCAATCGAATTGGCGGCATAAGACAATTTGTAAACAACGATCCTACACAAGGCACATTTATTTACAGAACCAATTTGGGAGAAACCGTAAATAAAGGCATTGAAGGGTTTGCCAACTTAAATATCACCCGTTTGTTTGGCATAGAAAAACCATATGGAAACCTTGATTTCTTTGCTTCTGTAAGTTTTATTGACAGCCGTTATACTGATTTTAAAATTTTTAGTACCACAGGAACAGCACCTAATACAACAATTACAGAAACCAATCTTGCTGGTAATCGGGTAGAAAATGCGCCGCGATACATTCATAATTTTGGGATTTCGTGGAGTAATAACGCCATTTCGACCACTGTGCAATACCGTATGTCGGGTCAAATTTTTACAGATGCCACCAATACCACAACTGCTTCGGCCAATGGAGTAACGGGTCTTTTAGCCGATTACCGGGTTATGGATGCATCAGCCGAATATAAATTTTTAAAAAACTACAACCTTCGTGCAGGAGTAAACAATGTGTTGAACCAACACTATGCAACCCGAAGAGCAGGTGGTTATCCAGGACCTGGGATTTTGCCTGGAGAAGGAAGAACATTCTATATTTCAGTGGGAGCCAAACTTTAACGCAAAAGCGGGTCTAATTTTGAAACAACTAATTACTTTAGCGCCATGAATGGTCAAGAATTGTTGGTATATATACTTGTTGTAGTTGCTATTGGGTATCTGATAAAGAAGTTTTTTTGGAAACCCAAGTCAACCAAAAACTGTGGCAATGGCGATTGTGGTTGTCCTTAACCCAATGCCACATCTAGTGTCATCATTACAATAAAACCGCCAATAAATCCCAGTGTAGCAATATCAGTGTTTTTGTCTTGCTGTGTCTCAGGAATTACTTCTTCGACTACCACAAAAATCATCGCGCCAGCAGCAAAAGCCAAAGCGTACGGCAAAATTGGAATAAAAAACAACACGGCAATTGCGCCTAAAACCCCTGCAACCGGCTCGACTAAAGCCGAAGATTGTCCGTACATAAAACTTTTCCATCGACTCATCCCCATTCGGCGTAGGGGCATAGAAACCGCGATTCCTTCCGGGAAATTTTGAATTCCAATTCCAATGGCCAAGGTTACCGCACCGGCAATGGAGGCTTCAGGAATTCCAGCGGCCACTCCGCCAAACAAAACGCCTACCGCCAATCCTTCTGGAATATTGTGCAGGGTAATGGCCAACACCAAGAGCGTTGTGCGTTGCCAAGGGGATTTTACACCTTCTGTTTCTTTAAAATTGATGTGTAAATGAGGAAGAACTTTATCTAAGCCAAAAATAAACAAAGCGCCCAAAGCAAACCCAACAGCAGCAGGAACTACTTTAACAAATCCTTCGCCTTTACTCATTTCAATGGCGGGTGCGAGCAAACTCCAAAAGCTGGCTGCAATCATTACGCCGCCTGTAAACCCTAGCATTCCGTCTAAGACTACCCGGTTCATATTTTTAAAAAAGAAAACAAATGAAGCGCCCAATGCCGTTAAAAACCAGGTAAATAAGGTGGCATATAAGGCCGCTAAAATTGGATCAATGCTTTCGAAATAATTTAAAACCGATTCAAACATAGTTATTGTATGTATAAGTTAGTGGCTATTTTATTTGAAATAGAAATGAATTGACTATTCAAAAAGACAGAAATTGAGCTATCAAACTTTTCAATCTCCTTAACTTCTAGGTGTGTGCCTAATGCTATTTTGTGCTTATCTAAGTATTTCAAAAAATCCGATGACGAATCTTTTACTCCAACACAAACATACTTTTGTCCAATTTTTGCTTCGGACAATAAAAGTTTGTTCATTTTTTTAACATCTCCCAACTCGTTTGGTATTGGGTCACCATGTGGATCATACTCTGGAAATCCTAAAAATGCATCAAGTTTATTTATCAGTATATCCGATTTGATGTGTTCCAATTCTTCGGCAATTTCATGCACTTCATCCCAAGAAAAATGAAGTTTATTAACTAAAAAAACCTCCCACAACCGATGCTTTCGGACAATCATTTTCGCAGCAAAAACCCCTTTTTCAGTTAAGCTTACACCTTGGTATTTTTGATAACTGACTAAATTTTTATCGGCTAGTTTTTTCAACATATCCGTAACCGAAGACGCCTTAGTCTCTATCATGCTGGCTATTGCATTGGTGTTTATGCCTTTTGGCGAGGCGCCCGACAAGTGATAAATTACTTTAATATAGTTTTCTTCTGAATTGGTCATAATTGAAAATAATACTCAAAAATAGAAAACATTTACTTCCATCCAATTATTTTTTTAGATTTGTCTAAATTTAAACGATGAAAACAAAAACTATATTCATTTGCCTTTTATTTACTTCGTGTTTGTACGCGCAAAATATAGAGCCCATACAAACCGACAGACCCGATCAGACAGAAACGCCAGCCCTAGTTCCAAAAGGAATGTTTCAGGTAGAAACTGGACTTTCCCTACAAAACAATGATGCCCATTCTCAAACACTCACCTTGCCTTCTACCCTTTGGAAATATGGGGTTAATGAAAATTTTGAACTTCGATTAATTTCGGAATTTGGCATTGAAAAAGAGCATAATCTTGAAAGTTCCGGTTTAAATCCAATCTTAGTTGGCTGCAAAATAAAAATTGCAGAAGAGAAAGGTGTCATCCCAAAGACATCCTTTATTGCACACATGTCATTGCCAAACGCAGCTACTACAAACCGAAAAACTGAATTTTTTGCACCGGAATTTCGATTTGTAATGCAACATACAGTAACAGAAAAAATGAGTTTCAGCTATAATTTGGGCGCTGAATGGAATGGTTTTACGGCCGAACCCACCTTTATTTACACCCTAGCTACAGGATACACCCTGTCGAATAAATTGGGGAGTTATATTGAATTATTTGGATTTATCCCACAGATTGAAAAACCAATGCATAGTTTTGACGGCGGAATCACGTATTTGATAACCGATGATTTTATGCTAGATTTGTCATCAGGCATTGGAATCTCTAAAACTGCTCCAACTAATTATATTGCTTTCGGATTTTCATTCAGGATTTAATGCAACACTACAACTACATTTTTACGGGTTCAGGTTTATCGGCGTTGATGACGGTATACCAACTAATTTTATCCGGAAAATGTAAGGACAAAACCATTTTACTACTGGACGAAGACCCAAAAAAATCGAATGATCGAACCTGGTGTTTTTGGAACAATTCTGCCCAATTTGATGAAATAATTTCAAAGAAATGGAATTCCACACGCTTTGCTAATTCTAGCTTTCAAAGGGATTTGGACTTAAATCCGTATCAGTACAACATGATACGTGGATTGGATTTTTACAATTTTGTTTTCGACTTCATTTCGCAGCACGATTCGATTCATTTTGTAAATCAAAAAGTACTTGATTTTAAAGATGCAGGTGAGCATTGTTTGGTTAAAACTGAGAATCAAAGCTATACTTGCAACATGATTTTCAATTCCATTTACAACCCAAATCGTGTAAAAAGTCAATCAAACTATCCATTGGTCCAACAACATTTTGTGGGATGGTTTATACAATCAAAAGAAGCTGTTTTCAATCCCGGTCTGGCAACCTTTATGGATTTTTCAGTTGAGCAAAAAGGGAACACCCGATTTATGTATGTACTTCCTACGTCTTCAAATGAAGCGTTAGTAGAATATACGTTGTTTTCAAAAGATCTTTTACCCATTGAAGAGTATGAATCTGAAATTCAAAAGTATATTCAAAAATTGGGAATTACAGACTATAAAATCGTTGAACGCGAACAAGGAAATATCCCGATGACCTCGTATCCATTTTGGAAACACAATACAAAAAACTGCATTAATATTGGTTCAGTTGGCGGTTGGACCAAAGCCAGCACCGGATTTACCTTTAAATATACCACCAAAAAAGCCAAGCAATTGGTCGATTATTTGGATCATAAAACAACCAAGCCTTTTCAATTCAATCGAAAATTTTGGTTTTATGATTTGTTGTTGTTGGATATTCTTTACCAAGACAACGTACAAGGCAGCCGCATTTTTTCGGGCATTTTTTCTAGCGCCAAGCCTCAGCTAATATTACGGTTTTTGGACGAGGAAACTTCCATTTGGGAAGATTTGCAACTCATTTGGCATTGCCCCAAACGCTTGTTTGTGCGGGCACTATTTAAGCGTATTTTGAGCGGTTTCTAGACTAAAAAAACCAACTCGCTACTGCAATCGCAGCCAATACACAGATAAAATCAATCAGCAACATGGCGCCCAAGGTGTAGCGCGTATTCTTGATGTTAATCGAGCCAAAATACACCGCAATTACATAAAACGTGGTTTCGGCGCTGCACTGAAAAATACAGCTCAAGCGGCCGGTAAACGAATCCGGACCAAATTGGCGCATGGCATCAATCATAAAGCCGCGTGATCCGCCCGAACTAAACGGACGCAGCATGGCCACCGGAAGCGAATCGGTGATTTGTTTGCTTACGCCAATGTGCGAAAACACAAACGAAAGTCCTTGGCTAAGGAGCTCAAACAAACCGCTGTTTCTAAAAAAAGAAATGGCCACCAACATCCCCAATACATATGGAAAAATAGTCACTCCGGTTTTTAATCCGTTGTTGGCACCGGTAACAAATGCGTCAAAAATGGTGGTGTTTTTTTCGGTGAATTTGGCTTCGTTTTTCCAAGAAAACAGCAGCGTAAACAAAATAATTCCAATGAGCAAGATGCTCGACAAATGCGATGTAAATAGGGTTTTCCCAATTAAATCAAGTTGATTTACATACAGCAAAAACCCGATGATGGCTGCAATTACCGTAAATAAACTGGCTACCAACGCAGCACTTTTAAAATTTATTTTTTGTTTGATGCCCACAAGTATAAAAGCAGCAATTGTGCCCACAAACGAGGTAATGATGCACGGCAACATCACGTCGGCGGGGTTGGTGGCGCTTTCGGCCGCCCGGTAACCAATAATCGAGGTGGGAATCAAGGTAAGTCCGGCCGCGTGCAAACACATAAACATAATTTGGGCGTCACTGGCTTTGTCTTTGTCGGGGTTTAACTCTTGTAGACTTTGCATGGCTTTGAGCCCAAATGGCGTGGCTGCCGAGTCTAAGCCCAAGAAATTGGCGGCAAAATTCAAGGTCATGTACGAAATTGATTCGTGGTTTTTGGGAATACTCGGAAAGACTTTGGTAAAAATGGGACTCATTTTTTTAGCCAGTTTTTCAGCGGCTCCCGATTCGATGAGCAGTTGCATCAATCCGCAGAAAAAGGCCAAATAGGCAATTAAGGGCAGGATCAAATCGAGTAAACTGTTTTTACAAGTAGGCAACAAACCGTCCGATTTTTGCACGCCCGAATACACTTTTACCGTTTGGTTTTTGTACACATAGGTGGTGTCGGGATTGGTAGTTACGGCATTGCGCACCAGGGTTTGATCGGGCGCTTTGGTTATGCTGTCTTGCACAAAAGCAGGCAGTTGGTTCAGGTATTTTTCGGCAATGAGGATGGGTTCGTCTTTTTGTCCATTCAGAATATAATCTAAGGTGTAGTGGGAGCCACTGGCCAAGCCAATGAGCACAAAAAGAATCGAAGACACTAAAATGGCGAGCCAAAATCTACTGAGAACCATACGCTTGTTTTTGGTAAAAGTAAAAACTAAAACAGATATTTCACAAAACGCCCGAATTATTATTTGCGGCAGCTTATACGTGCAAAATTTCGTCCTCGATCAAGAGGTCTTCCCGTCTAAAACGCAAAAACAACTGCGCCACCGCGATGGTGTCTTTTTCGCAATAGGTCACAATGCGGTCAATGTCTTTTTCTACGTAATACACCTGGGCCACTTGGCTGCCGTCTATGTCGCCTTTGGACGAGGGAATGCCCAAAATTTTGGTAAGTAATTTCAAGGAAGTAAAGTGCTTGTAATCGCCAAATTTCCACATTTCTAAGGTATCCAGATGCGGAATTTCCCAAGGCTTTTTGCCAAATAAATTCAATTTGGCCGGCAAAGCCACTTGGTGAATGATCATGCGGCGGGCAATAAACGGAATGTCAAATTCTTTGGCATTGTGGCCACACAAGAGGTGTTGCGCTTGGCCAAAGTGGTTGTTTAACAGATTGGCAAAGTCAAGGAGAATTTTTTTCTCTTCGCCAAAAAACGAAGTGACGCGAAAGTTGCGGATGTCGCCTTTCAGGGTAAAATAGCCCACTGAAATGCAGACAATTTTGCCAAATTCGGCCCAAATGCCGGCGCGTTCATAAAAGGTTTCGGGGTCAATCTCGTCTTTGCGTTGGTACAGCGTTTTGGTTTCCCAAAGGTCTTGCAATTCGGCATCGAGTGCGTGGTAGTGTTCGTGTTCGGGCACCGTTTCGATGTCCAGAAACAAAATGTGGTCGAGTCTCAATTTTTCAATCATGGCGTGTAAAAGAGTTAAGGTTAGTATGGGTTAAAAATAGGAGTTTTAATTAATAATTAATAATGAAAAATTAATAATTGTGAGAGTATACTATGAACGGTTGTGAGTGAAGAGTTGGAAGTTGGAAGATGGAAACGGGGAGTTTTTAGCCACGAATGCACAGATTAAATAAATCCCAATTTTTGATCCCGACGCTTCGGGACCAATCTATAAATCCCAAATTCCAAATCACATTATAACACCATCGAAGACTTTTTCGACCATAGGATTTGGCAGGGCCGGACCCACTAGGTGAAACTTCCGTTAAGAAACACAAGCTGTTTGAGGCGACAGCCGAGTTTTTGTGTTTTAGGAAGTGAGCCACTAGTGGATGGCCGAAAATCCCAGGTCTTGATTTTTTGTTTCTTTTTCATCAAGGAAAAAGAAAAGGATATGATTAACGAATAACGAGTTTTGATATATGATTTTTGATTTACATAATGGGAACTTCAACATACCAATAACTTATAACTATGAAAAACACACCCCCAGCCCCTCTCGGGAGGAGAGCTTAAAAAGTAGTCCTTGTACAACAGTTGTCTTTTACCAAAAAATCGTGTACAAGGCGGCTATAACAGAAGTAATTACTAACATGCCTACAATAAAACTTGGCGACATTTTAAACATGGTTTTATCGACTTCTAATCCATTGGCAGGTACGCCATTTCTAGTTTCGTATTGACTGATAAAAAACATCCCGATAAGGCAAATCAGAAACACAAATCCCATACGATCAATGAACGGTATTTCGTAGATGCCCATCGCATTTGGTACCGAAAAACCATAGGCATACAGTCCGCTCAAATCGACAAAAGAAGGCATAAATTTGAATAAAATCGAAAGTATAAAACCACCGATTGTAGCAAACAACGCGGCATTTGAAGTGGTTTTTTTCCAAAAGAACCCCAAGATAAACATGGCAAAAACGCCTGGACTCACAAAGCCGCTGTATTCTTGAATGTATTGAAAGCCCCCTTTTTTATCAATACCCAAAAACGGAGCTACCACAACGGCAATTAACATGGCCACCACTATGGTAAGTTTCCCGGTAGTAATGAGTTTTTTCTCGTCAGCGTTTACATTCAGTTTGGTTTTGTAAATGTCCAAGGTAAAAATGGTTGCTATACTATTGGCTTTCCCAGCTAATGAAGCTACAATGGCTGCGGTCAAAGCGGCGAATGAAAGCCCTTTTAAACCTACCGGTAGCAAATGCAATAAAACAGGATACGCCCTGTCGGGGTTTACACTTCCATTTTGCAACATTTCGGTTTGAAAATGACCATTTTGGTACAACACAAATGCCGCAATACCCGGCAAAACTACAATGACAGGCATGAGTAATTTAAGGAAGGCGGCGAATAAAATTCCGCCTCGCGCTGTTTTCAAATCGGCACCCAACGCACGCTGGGTAATGTATTGGTTGCATCCCCAGTAATTTAAATTGATGATGAGCATTCCGCCAATTAACACCGAAAGCCCAGGAAGGTCCATGTAGTTTGGATTGGTTTTGTCAAAAATCATGTGAAAGTGATCGCCAGCATGTTGTGTCATGAGGGTAAATCCGTTAAATACCCCTTGCGAACCAAATTCTTCAGCCACCAAGTTTAAAGCCAAATAGGTGGTGATTAATCCGCCTAAAATGAGAAAAAATACTTGAATCACATCGGTATACCCAATTACTTTCATGCCGCCTAGGGTAATCATTACTGAGAAAACCGCAAGAAAAACCATGCATAGGGTG
Organism: Bacteroidota bacterium; assembly: GCA_046051465.1. Taxonomy (GTDB): domain Bacteria; phylum Bacteroidota; class Bacteroidia; order Flavobacteriales; family Flavobacteriaceae; genus Flavobacterium. The sequence goes on from JBJOOG010000107.1 coordinate 11,012, forward strand.
AGGTTTAATCCCGAAATACTACTGATCGCCAAAGCCCCCAAATACAAGATTGAAGTGAGATTAACCAATATGTAAAGCAACAACCAAAACACCGCCATAATCATAGCCACATTGCTGTTGTAGCGCTTGTTGAGGTATTGCGGCATGGTAAAAATTTTATTTTTCAAATAGACCGGCATGAAAAAGACGGCCACAATAATCAAGGTGGCTGCGGCCATCCACTCATAGGTAGCAATGGCCAATCCCAATTTAAAACCGCTTCCGCTCATGCCTATGAATTGTTCGGCACTGATGTTGCTGGCAATTAACGAAGCGCCAATGGCCCACCACGTAAGCGAACCTTCGGCCAAGAAATAATCATTGCTACTTGTTTGTGCTTTCTTTTTTCGGTTGTAAATCCAAAATCCGTAGCCTACGATGATCACGAAATAGGCAAAGAAAACGAGGTAATCTTGGGTAACTAATGTTTGCATATTACTTGGTTTTTGTTTTATAATGTTGGGTTGGTAAATCTTGTAAAATTTTGGCACTTTGTTCGGGAGAACTATCGCGTTGTGCTTCGCCTAGCATTTCGTAGCCCACCATAAATTTCTTCACGCTTGCACTGCGCAACAAAGGCGGATAAAAATGCATGTGAAAATGCCACTCCGGATGCGCAATTCTGTCGGTGGGTGCTTGATGAATGCCCGACGAATACGGAAATGAGGTTTCAAACAAGTTGTCATATTTTACAGTAATGCCTTTTAAGATTTCTGCAAATGCTTCTATTTCTTCTTGTGACATCGCGATGATATTGCCAAAATGTCTTTTTGAAATAAGTAGCGTTTCGTATGGCCAGGTGGCCCAAAATGGAACCAATGCAACAAAGTGTTCGTTTTCTAGCACAATGCGTTCTTGCAGTTTTAATTCGGCATCCAAATAGTCTTTGAGCAAACTGCTTTTGTTTTTTTCGAAATAGGAACGTAGGTTTTTTTGCGTGATTTCAACTTGGGTGGGAACCGTTTGTTGGGCCCAAATCTGGCCATGTGGATGCGGATTGCTGCAGCCCATTACAGCCCCTTTGTTTTCGAAAATCTGAACATAATTGATAAAATCATGACTTCCCAATTCGATGTATTGTGCTGCCCAAGTTTGAATGATTTCCTTGATCTCCTTGATCTCCATCTCGGGCAAAGTCAGGTTGTGTTTTGGCGAAAAACAAACCACTTTGTTGATGCCGCGTTCGGGTTTTAATTGAAACAAGTCTGGTTGATTATTCTCAAACGAAACTTTTTCATTCAACAAAGCGGCAAAGTCATTTTCAAACACATAACAGCCGGTATAGTCTTCATTTTGTTGGCCATTGGCCCGCGTATTTCCGGCGCACAAATAACAGTTTTTGTCGTGTTCGGGTAATTCATCTACTTGCGTAGTTTCATTCTGGCCTTGCCACGGTCTTTTGGCCCGATGCGGCGAAACCAAAATCCATTCTTGAAGCAGGGGATTAAATCTACGGTGCGGGTGTTCGTTGGCGTTGAATGGTTTCATAGTTATAGGTGATACTCTGAAGTACCTTTTGAAATGTTGACTGTATAGGCTTTTAATTCGATGCCAAATGCATTGAAATAAGCCGTCGTTATTTTTTCGATCAGTTCTATCTCTGCACCTTTTTCCACTAAATTTATAGCGCAGCCGCCAAAGCCTCCGCCCATCATGCGTGCGCCCAAAACGGATTCTTCTTTGTGCACAGCCTCAACTAAAAAGTCAAGTTCTGGGCAACTCACTTCATACAATGTTGATAAACCGTGGTGTGTTTGGGTCATCAGTTCCCCCAATTTTTTGAAATCGGAATTCTTCAATGCAACAGCGGCATCGCCTACGCGTTGAATTTCATTCACCACAAAATGGCAGCGTTTAAATCGGGTTTCGCCCATTTGATCGTGCAGTTCTATCACCATTTTTTCGGTACAATCGCGAAAGGTTTTTAGTTCCGGAAAGCGCTGTTTGATGATGGCTAAGCCTTCTTCAACTTCTCGTCTGCGGTCATTGTACCCCGAAGTCAAATGGGTGTGTTTTACATTGCTATCCAACAAAAGCAAGGCGTATTTTTTAAAATCGGCGCGATAGTGCTCGTAGTCAAGGGTATTGCAATCGAGTTTAATTACGCTATTTTTTTTGCCAAAAACCGAGGCAAATTGATCCATAATCCCGCAATTTACCCCCACAAACGTATGTTCTGATTTTTGTCCGATCAGGGCAATTTCTTGTTTCGATAAATGCAAATCAAACATCTTGTTCATGGCATAGGCAACGCCACATTCTAAGGCGGCCGAGGAAGAAAGGCCAGCGCCCATGGGGATGGTACTGCTAAATACCAGCTGACAGCCTTGGCTTAGTCCGTGATTTTTGAGTTGGTGGAACACCCCCAAAATGTAGTTTACCCAAAGGGTATTTACGGGTTTTAGCTCGTCGGTAAGTTTGAATTGATAGGTCTCGTTAAGGTCAAGCGCTACAAGTGTTATTGCCGCATCGTTGGTTTTTGAAATGGCAAAACAAATGTATTTGTTGATGGCCGCGGGCATGACAAAGCCATCGTTGTAATCGACGTGTTCGCCAATTAAATTGATCCGTCCTGGCGAAAGAAAAATAGCCTCAGGCGCTTTTTGAAAGTGGCTTAAAAAGTGGTCGGTGGTGGTTTGTATTAATTTTTTTTTCATCTGATGGAATTAGTTAGCGAGGATCCACATATGGCCAGATCGCAACCCATTTGATTTGGCTTCAAGGATAATTTTGCCCGGTGTTTTGCCTGCTTGAATAATCACTTGGCATTTTCCGTTAAAGGCATTGCGTTGCCACATTCCATCGGCGCATTTATCTGGTTCATGCGAACTCGGGTCGCCATTGCCTACACCAATAATTTTGGCGTCACCAGAAATTGTGAATTGTATGCTGTTGTTTGCATCTGGAACCTCTTTATATTCACTGTCGAGGAATGAAACATTAACTACAGTTCCGTCTTTTCCGTCGGCTTTTAGCGCTTCTTTATCGGGAGTTAGCACAATTTGATCGGCCTGTTTTGTGGTTTCAACTTTTGTCATTAACGCTTTGCCTTTTTTGTGCGCAATCGCTTGTAAGGTTCCAGGTTCATAGATGACTTCCCATTGCAAATGACCGTTTCGAGGCATCACTTTTTTGCCTAAACTTTTCCCGTTTAAAAATAACTCGACCTCATCGGCATTCGAGTTTACCCACACATCAATGGGTTTGCCCAATTTATCGGGCCAGTTCCAATGCGGAGAAATGTGCAAGACATCTTTATCAGTCCACCAACTTTGGTAGTAGTAATAAATGTTTTTGGGAAATCCACACACGTCCATGATGCCAAAATGCGAATTGATGTTGGGCCATTTAAATGGGGTAGGTTCTCCGCGGTAATCAAAGCCAGTCCACACAAATCCGCCTAACCAATAGTTGTTTTCGGCGGCGAGTTTCCACCAGGTTTCGGCTTTGCTTGCCCACCAAGGAAAAGTAATGTCTTGGTCGGGAACGTAAGCGCGTAGGTCATCTTTTTCGTAGATGCCCCTCGTGGTAACTGTACTGCCCATTTCGGTGCCCAGCAGCGGTTGGCTTGGATGATCTTTGTGGTAATCGGCTACAGCATATTCCCGGTAATTGAATCCGCGAATAGGGATAACCTCGTTTACGCCTGCAAAATCATTGCCCATGTCGGCCGCATAGGTACTGGTTCGAGTGGGGTCAAGATCTTTTTGGATGGCCAACAATGTTTGCGCAATTTTTTTTCCGTAGTTGTTGCCTTGAATATTTTGTTCTTCGTTGCCAATCGACCACAAAAACACCGAAGCATGGTTTCGGTCGCGTTTGATGAGTCGTTCAAATTGGTCTATGTATTCGGGGCTACTGTTTAGTAAACGTTGTTCATCAATTACCAGCATGCCCAAGCTGTCACAGGCTTCTAGCAATTCAGGAGTTGGCGCATTGTGACTGGTTCGGTAGGCGTTGCATCCCAATTCTTTGAGCAATTTGATGCGGTAATATTGCATATAATCGGGCAAGGCACTGCCCAGTCCAGCGTGGTCTTGGTGGTTGTTGGTGCCTTGAATTTTGAGGGGTTTGCCGTTTAAGAAAAATCCCTGCTCCGCATCAAATTTCACCGTTTTAATGCCCAATCGGGTTTTGGTTTGGTGCACAATTTGCTTGCCCATTTTTACCACGGCAAGTACGTTGTACAAATACGGGTCATCCACCGACCATAGGTGGGCGTTAGTTAAGGTGATTTTTTGCTTTACAGTGTTGTTTTTTCGGCCGCCTAGGTTGATTTTTTGCTCCGAAGTTTTAGCTAAAACCTTTCCGTTTCGGTCGGTGAGTATGGCGTAGACGACGCCCTTTTTTTCTTGTAAAAAATTATTTTGTACAGCAGTTTCTATGGTTATTTCTGCCTTTTTGTCTTTAACTTCAGCATGCACAAATAGCCCGTCTTTTGGAATATGCAGTTTGTTGGTGATGTTGAGCCACACGTGACGGTAAATTCCGGCGCCTTCATAAAACCATCCTTCGGCTTGTGTGGCATCTACGCGAATCACAATTGTATTTTCGGTATCAAAATTGATGTAATCGGTCACGTCATAGGAGTTGCCCAAGTATCCACTAAAGTTGGTGCCCACATAAAACCCATTGATCCAAATGGTAGCATTTCGGTAGATGCCGTCAAATTGTAGTTCAAAGCGATTATCTGCCTCTTTTTTATCCACACTAAAATGCTTTCTGTACCAGCCAATACTGGTTTCGGGATAGGCACTGCCAACCGGTTTATAGCCATGGGAATCCAGCTCGTGTGTGCTTGATTCAACAAAGGGAAGTTCAACCACCCAATCGTGTGGCAAATTAATTTTACGCCATGTGGTATCTATAAATTTTGGACTTACTACAGTTGTCTCATACACATTTGATTTGTGAAACAAGAGTTTGTTTCCAAAATCAAAGTCTTTATTTGGATTGGCGGCGTGTCCAAAATGAAATCGCCAATCGGCATCGAGACTTATTTTTTGCTGCGCCGAACACAGGCAACTTAGAGCCAAAAATAAAGCAATGATATAGGGTTTACGTAGCTGTTTCATAAGGCATTAATTTTCTTTAAACGCGTTTAGTGCGGGAGAGGGTTTGCCATCGGCTTGCCAGGCGCTCAGGCCATATTGGCTCCAACTTCTGGCGCCTTGGGGTTCCCAATACAACACACCCAGTCCTTTATTATTGGGCACATTTTTTACCGCCTTGATTGTGGCAACAAGCAATTCGTAGGTGTTTTGCACTTTATCGTCTTCACCACCCACTTCTACAATCATCACTTCTTTGCCGTAACGTTCGGCCATATCGTTGAGGTTGGCTTGTAAATCGGCGATGGTTTCGGTATAGTCCTTTTTGATCCAATACGGATAATACGACAAGCCAATTACATCGTAGCGCACCTTTTGAGCCGTAGCGTTATCAAAGAATTTTCTAAACTTTTCGTTGTTGTTGCCTTCGTCGACATGCACAATTACTTTGATGGTTTGATCAACTGCTTTTACCGTATCAAATCCCTTGTTTAGCAATTGTCCAAGTTGATTCCAGTGGTCGGTACTACCATCAGGCCAAAGCATACCTCCGGGAATTTCGTTGCCAATTTGCACCCATTCGGGCGTAACTCCGGCTAATTTTAGCGATTGGATCACGTCAAATGTGTGTGCATAAACTTCGTTGAGCAGTTCGGGAAAAGCCAAGTTCTCCCATGCTTTGGGCTTGTTTTGCTTGGAAGGATCGGCCCAAGAATCCGAGTAATGGAAGTTAATTAGGATTCGAAAACCCATTTTTTGTGCGCGCAAGGCCATAGCTATGGTTTCGGCTTTGCTGCAATGCCCACTGGCTTTATCGTCTGATGGATTTACAAAAACTCGAAGCCGAATGGAATTCATGCCCCGGTCTTTGAGCAATTGCAAGCACTCTTTTGGACGGCCATCGGCATCATAAAAAGTATAGCCCGTAGCTTCCATTTGCGGCAACCAGCCCACATCGGCTCCTTTGGCAAATGCTTGAATTGCTTGGGTTTGGGCAAAAATTGGCAAGTAAAATACGGCAATAAACAGCACGTTAATCAACCGAACTAGTCCTGTTTTTTTCATGATGAACTAATTAAAGACAGCCATAACCGGCAAGGCGTTGAGGTTAAAATCCCATAGGGCTTGGTTTTCAACAGGCGATCCGTTGGTGGCCTGAGTACCACGAAACGCTACCCATTCGCTGCCCCAATACGAAAAACCAATTCCGTTTGTCGAAGATTCTAGCAGCACCCGAATTGCCGTGAGGTAGTTTTTTTGCCCCAAGTTTGATGCGGGATAAGCCGGAATCAATTGGTTACTTAGTCCCATGAGGTTGTTTGTCCAATCATTCCAACCCAAAGTAAATGGGTAGGATGTTTCAGCGATTAGCACTTTTTTGTTGTAGGCCTGACTTAGCTGGTTGATTGTAGTTGATAGAACAGCTAAACTTTGTCCGTGCCAAAGCGGATAATACGACAATCCAATGTAATCATAATCAATGTTTTGCACCTTTGAGTAATACCAATTGGCACCCGAATTTCCGGCATAATGCAACATGATTTTGGTTTTAGGCGATTGCGAACGGATTACTCCAACAGCTGCTTGTAGCAACTGGAGGTATTGTGCTTCGTTGGTTGATAATTTGCCTTGGGGGTATAAAAATCCGTCGTTGGTTTCGTTGCCCACTTGGTAAATGTCGGGCTGTATTTCATTTACTACCAAGGCCGTGTAATTGACCACCGCAACTGTCAATTCTGAAAAACTCAAATTGGCCCATTCGGCTGGCTTGCTTTGTGCACCCGGATCGGCCCAGGTGTCTGAATAATGCACCGAAAGCCATATTTTAAGGCCCATTGCTTTGGCACGCAAAGCCAAGGCTTTTACTTCGGGCAATCCACAATGGCCATCACTTGGGTTTTTCCACAACCGAATGCGTATGGTGTTGCAGCCCGCTTTTTTGAGTGTTAGTAAAGCATCTTCGGGCTGGTTGTTGCTTTTGTATACCGTGCCTTCGCTTTCAATTAATGGCAAATACGACATGTCGGCCGATTTGATTAAACTTTTTACCGTAATGGGTCGTGTGGGTTTTATGGAGTTGTTGGCGGCTGGATTTTCTGTGTTTGTACAGGAAATCAAAAACAAAACAGAAGAAATTCCAAGCAGGATTTTGGTAATTTTCATAAGCTGATTTTTTGAAATTTATAACGAGTATGTTGTTGGTATCGTTCTCCTTTTTTAAGTACAGCATTCGGAAAATGCGCGTGATTTGGCGCATCAGCATAATTTTGTGTTTCAAAACAAATGCCACTTTCGGAATGGTAATGCACGTTTTCTTTTCCAACTATGGCATTGAAGCAATTGCCGCCCACATAGATATGTACTGCAGGCTGATCGGTATACACTTCCATTTGAAGCCCAGTAACGGTACTGCTCAAAGTGGCTGCCACCGAATCATTTTGCCTTAAAACAAAGCTGCTGTCGATTTCTTGGGGGCACTTTTGGGCAGGATCAAATTTAAACGGATGATTGGTCAAGTTGGTAAACAAACCGGTAGGGATGTTATTGGGAGTTGTAGCCACAAGTGTATCCGAATTGACAAATACGTATTGGTTTTTGAGGTCGGCCTGTTGACCTTCTAGATTGAAATAACTGTGGTGCGTTAAGTTGATGATGGTGTCTTCATCAGATGTAGCTTGATAATACAACTGGATTTCGTTGTCATCGGTTAGGGTAAAGCGTAGAGACACCGACAGATTTCCAGGAAAATGCTCTTCATTGTTTACACTCAGGTAGGTGAATGTGAGCGAATTTGCGTTTAACGATGCTTCTTCTTTGGTCCAAACTGCTTGGCTAAAGCCCACAATTCCGCCATGCAAGGCATGTTCATTGTTGTTTTTATTGAGTTGAATTTTCTTTCCATTTAAGACAAACAAACCTTGGTTTATTCTTCCGGCATACCGACCAACGGTTGCGCCAAAATAGGGTCGGGCTGGTGAAGCAAATGAATCGATGTAGTGTTGTAGCGTATCAAAACCCAGCACAACATCAAGTAGTGTCCCATTCTCTAGCGGAATTTTGATGGCTGTAATGGTCGCACCGTAATCGATGAGGTGCAATTCCATGCCGTTTTTATTCACCAACCGATGTTTGTAAACGGGCTTGCCATCGGGCGTAGTCCCAAAAAACTGAGAGGAAGCGAGTGGCTGTGCGTGAGGTTTAGTCATCGATTTTACTGGTTTTTATAGAAAATGGTGAGCCAAATGTAAATTAATTTTCAAATCATCCATACCAGTACCTACCAGTTATTGTATTTTTGAAAAAAAGTTTGCAATGAAACTACTATCAATTCAAAATCACTTGGGTATTCCCAAATATAAGCAAATCATCTTGTCGGTAGAAAAGGCGATTAAGGAAGGCCAATTAAAAATAAATGACAAATTGCCGTCCATCAATAAAGTGTGTTTGGCCTATTCTTTATCACGAGACACCGTTCTTTTGGCTTATGAAGAACTTAAAAAAAGGGGAATTATATATGCCATACTCGGCAAAGGCTACTATGTAAAAAGTGTCGAAATTTCGGTGCAACACCGGGTGTTTTTATTGTTTGATGAGCTCAACATTTTTAAAGAAGATTTGTATAATTCAATCCTGAAGCATCTGGGTCCAACCATACAAGTGGACATTTATTTTCATCATTTTAATGCCGAAATGTTCAAAAAACTCATAGACGAAAGCAACGGAAAATACACCCGCTACCTCATTATGCCTACTCATTTGCCTGAAGCAGCCAGTTGCATCAAAACCCTACCAGTTCAGGAGGTTTATATACTTGACCAAACCAACGATGACTTGCGAATATATCCCGCAGTTTACCAAAACTTCATCAAAGACATGTATGACGCCCTTGTACAAGCCAAGACCAAATTGGATTTCTACAAAAAGTTGATACTGATTTTCCCTGGATTTAGAGAACCGCTTGGCATGAAAGAAGGCATGATTCGTTTTTGTCGCAACTTTAGTTTTGACTACGAAATTATTTCTGAATTTACTGAGCGCGACATCCAAGCCAAAGAAGTTTATATCATTCCTAACGATCGCGATTTAGTAAGTGTGATTGAAAAATCAAAAAAACAACAGCTCACACTCGGCCGCGATTTTGGTATTATTTCCTACAACGATACACCACTTAAAAAAGTAGTCGAAAACGGCATCACCACCATTTCGACTAAATTTGAAACCATGGGAGAAATTGTAGCTAAAATGATTTTGGAAGGCAAAAGAGCACAAATTGAAAATGAGTGCGAGTTGATTTTGAGGAATTCGCTGTAAGCCGAAAGCGGGAATTTTTTGCCACGAATGCACGGATTGTTTAAATTCCAATTCTGAAATTACAAATTCCAACAACTATTAAAGCATCACCGAAGACTTCTCCGACCATTGGATTTGGCAGGCGAGTATCAAAAAGGAGAAACTTCCGTTAAGAAACTCGAACTGTTTGAGTTCGTGAGTGCACGAACGAGCGAGTTTTTGAGTTTTAGGAAGTGAGCCCATTTTGATCGCCGAAAATCCCAGGTCTTGATTTTTTGTTTCTTTTTCATCAAGGAAAAAGAAAAAGAATAACGATATGTGTCCCGAAGCTTCGGGATGAATTAAAATGTAATCTAAGAAACACTGTAAACTGTCAACCGTTAACTTACAACTAATAAAACATACCCCCAGCCCCTCTCGAGAGGAGATTTTGGCGAAGTATACTCAGAACGGCTGTTAGCTTCTCGCCACGAATTACGGAACAAAAAAAGCGCCAATTAGTAATTTAATTGGCGCTTTGCTTTTAGAAGTAGTATGCTATTGCAAGATTATTTTTTTGATATCTAGAATTTGCCCTTGGGCATTTAATATCTGTACAAAATACAATCCTGTACCGCCCCAAGAGTTAAGTGCCATAGTGGTATTGGTTCCGGTTGCTGTAATTGGAGTTGTGGCCACTTGTTGCCCTAAAGAGTTAATTATTTTAATTGAACCTCCCGCCAAATCGGTGATGTTATTGAAACTGATATTTACTTGCGTGCTAGCCGGATTAGGATAAATGGTAATGTTATTTGCCCATACAACTGGGTTGTTGAAAGATAACTGTCCAACATTGATTATAAGTGTATCCGTAACGGTAATTGTGTTGATGCATTGATTAGCATTATATAGATTTGTGATTTCTTGTTGGGTTAGAGTACGGTTCCACCATCCAAAATCATCAATTTTACCTTTAAAACCACCCATTGGTGTCATATTTGTCCCATTTCTTCGTCCACCAATTAATAAATCAAATTGATTTGAAAAATTTGTGGTAACTGGACTCATTTGAAGGGATGGTAAGCCATTTAAGTATAAATTTAAAGTTGTACCATTAAATGTTATCACAATATTATTCCAATTATTAACTGTGACTGCTGAATTTGAGGAGGTTACCGATTGTCCTCCTGTGACAGGAATCCAAAGTTCTGTATTAATTTTAGAATTATCCCCTAATGCTAAACTTGTAGAAATTGCATTACCAATACTCCAATTATTAGAGTTCATTGTAACCAAAGCTTGTGTATTAAAATTTGAATAATCAAAAGGATTATTTGGCAATGTGTTTGGGTAAAAACTACTGCAATCAAACCAAATTGAGTAGCTAAAATTTGGAGTGCAAAAACTAGATATTTGATTTGTAATTAAATATTGAGCAGCTTGTGCAATACCTTGAAATAAGTACGCATTATTAGTATTTCCGAATCTATCAGAGGTTAATGTTGGACCATTAATAGTCAGATTATTCCCATTCCCACTCACGTCATTCGCATTGCCATTAAAAGGCCAATAACCCACCAAACCGTTGGTTGGAACGTAAGATGGAACTTGTGAGTGAATAAGTTGGGGTGTTAGAAGTAACCCCATTACAAAAAGTAAAATTTTAGTTTTCATTGTTATAAAATTAGCTCTACTATGCCTCACTCGTAGATTTATATATACAAACTAGCGTGAGACAAGTTGCTATTAAATGCTCTTGGAGGTGGTCGAATACCTACGAAACAATGTAATAGAACCGCTCACGCCATATCGCGAGCGAGTGACATATACATTCCCGTTTCGTAATGAAATTTCGACCTTTCAAGAGCGGAAAATATAGCAAACGCTAATTTTAAACCAATAAAACGAACTCTACTGAATTCACCACGAATGTAGTTATTAATGTTTCAATAGACAAACTATGAGGTGATTATAACGTATACTTCTTTCGACACAAAATGTAAACTTGCAAAATAAGCCCGGCCCGAGAGGGGAGTTTGGCTACGCTACAGATAATAGACAGGAAGACGAGAGATAAGAGATGATTCTAAGAAAGTTAACCGAAAACCAACAACTCACAACCGACAACAGCTAACCGCCAACCAAAATTTCTATACAAAATCAACCGCTCTTTCCCTATCTTTATACCCCATGAAACTACGCCCGATACACCAAAGTCCTTTGTTGGAATTTTACGCACCCGATTATTCGACGGCGCTTGATTTGCCGTATATCGACGCGGGTTTGCGGGCAGGATTCCCTTCGCCAGCCGATGATTTTATTGAGCTGCGCATTGACATCAACAAAGAATACATCAAAAATCGGGACACCACTTTTTTTGCCCGAGTAAAAGGAAATTCTATGGTGAATGCGGGCATTTTTGACGGCGATTTACTCATCATCGACAAAAGTTTGGAGCCGCAAAACAACAAAATTGCCGTGTGCCAAATAGACGGTGCTTTTACCGTGAAACGCATCAAAATTGAGCAAGATGTGGTTTGGCTCATTGCCGAAAACGAAAATTACGAACCCATTAAGGTTACGCCCGAGAACGAACTCATGATCTGGGGCATTGTAACCGCTTCGATCAAGAGATTTTAATGTTTGCCCTGGTTGATTGCAATAACTTTTATGCCTCGTGCCAACGCGTATTCGAGCCGCACTTGATTGGAAAACCCGTTGTGATTCTTTCCAACAACGACGGCTGTGTCATTGCCCGATCAAACGAAGCCAAGGCGCTGGGCATTCCCATGGGCGCGCCGGCTTTTGAGTACAAAAAGTTGTTTGAGGAGCAACAGGTGTTTGTGTATTCGTCCAACTATGCGCTCTATGGCGACATGAGCAGCCGCGTGATGAATTTGCTAGCCACCTTTTCGCCCGAAATTGAGGTCTATAGCATAGACGAAGCCTTTTTGAAGTTTAAGGGATTTGAGCATTATGATTTGGAATCCTACGGCAAGCAGATGCAGCGCACCGTTACCAAAGGCACGGGAATTCCCATCAGCGTAGGGTTTGCACCCACTAAAGCTTTGGCCAAAGTAGCCAATAAAATTGCCAAAAAATTTCCCGATCGTACGCAAAGTGTCTATGTAATTGACTCCGAAGACAAACGCATCAAGGCCCTGAAGTGGACCAAAATAGAAGACGTCTGGGGTATTGGACGGCGGCACGCCAAACGACTCCAACGCCTAAACATTACCAATGCCTACCAATTTACGCAGTTGCCCGACGCCTGGGTGCGCAAAGAAATGGCGGTGGTAGGTCTGCGACTCAAACGCGAATTAGAAGGAAAACCGTCGCTTGATTTAGAGAAAGTAAGTGTCAAAAAAACAATTGCCACCACCCGTTCGTTTGAGAAAATGCACAGCAAACTGCCCGACATTGCCGAACGCGTGGCCACATTTACCGCCGCCTGTGCCGAGAAATTGCGCCGACAAAACAGCCA
>JBJOOG010000108.1:0-14186 GCA_046051465.1 Bacteroidota bacterium
TCAATCGGCATTTTCCTTACTCGGAATAGCGGTGCCAAACAGAATGTAAGTACTGCGCGTTTTGATTTTTCAAAATTTCCAATATCTTTACATTAAATTTACATCTCCAAATCCTATGAAAAATTATTTATTTATTGTTGTTATAACACTATTTTATAGTGTTTTTACTTCTTGTAGCGCAGACAAGGCTCAACCTCAATCTAATCATCCTATAATTGATGTGGTCACTCAAGGAACTTGGAAAATAACCCATTATTCAGATAATGGAGATATTGAAACAAGAAATTTTATTGACTACATATTTACATTTCGTTCTGATAATAAATTAATTGCATCAAATGCGGGTTCAGAAATCACAGGTAATTGGAATGTTACTGATGATAATGGAAGTGGTGAATTATATACAGATATAAGCTCCCCAAACAATACTGATGACACACCAAATAATCCGGTTGATTTTAATATTAAATTTGATGCTCCTCTTATTTTCAAAGGAGTTGGAGACGATTGGGATATTGAAGAGATACTTTCAGAAAATGAAATAGCCTTGAAGGATGGCAATTCAGATGATGCAACAAGAACTGATTATATAACATTTGAAAAAATACCGTCAATAGCACTAGATTTGACTTCGGTAATTACTCAAGGATTATGGAAGATATTTTATTACGAAGATCATCGTCAAAATCAAACAGCCAATTTTACAGGCTATAGTTTTGCTTTTGGTACTGATGGTTCAATTGTTGCTACAAATGGTGCTTTCTCTGAATCAGGTAACTGGTTAATTACTCAAAATAATGAAAGTAATTTATATACTCCTACACCACCAACAGTATATGATGATTCTCCAGCTAATTCAACGGATTGTAATATTTATTTTCCTGCTTCTAATTTGTTATTTAATGATATTCAAGATGATTGGGATATTGTATTTGTTTCAAACAATACTATTATTCTAAAAGATGAAGTTGCAATAGATCCTACCTTAAACGACTATATCGTATTAAAGAAGTTACCTTAATACATTCCAATTAAAAGCAAAAAGCCAGTATTTACTACTGGCTTTTTGCTTTTAAATCGTTATTTGCTTTGTAATTCGCCTGCAAAAATTACCTTAATATTTTCGGCAAATTTTTCTTTTACCAACGAAGGGATTTCAATTTTATAATCCTGTGCGCGAACACTAAAGTTGCAGTTGGCATTTACTTTACCTCCAGCCATAACCAATGTAATTTTGCTTTTTACTTTTTTGGTTACCCCGTGAATGGTTAAATCACCCTCCACCTCATAAGTTCCTTTGCTGGCTAGTTTAGTGGCATCAAAATTGGCTATTTGTCCACTAAATTTGGCGTTTGGGAATTTGGAGGTTTCCATGTAATTTTCATTAAAGTGTTCCTCCATGAGCGGGATTTTAAAACTAAACTGATTGATCAGCGCATTAACCGCAAACTTTCCTGTACTGGCATCCAATATAGCCGAAACAGAATTGTTTTTGGCCGCAATTTCAACCATGTTGGGTACAGAGGCATCAAATTTTAATTCGGCAGTACGCGACAGGTATTTTTGTGACCAACCAAATTGGGTCAACACAAGGCAGAGACATATCAAAAATGAATTTTTCATATCCGTTTAATTTTCAAGATAACCCTGTAATTTCCAGTCTTCAATAATTTTTATGGTTACAGATGGCATACGCCCAGATGTTGGCATAATGTCACCACAGCTGCCCTGAATTCTACATATTAAATTTTTATTTCCCGGAGCTTCACAGGCGTTTTTTACCTCGTTGTAGGTTTCAAGATAGGGTTCTTGATTGTCAGTCGCATTGTGGCAGCCCACGCAATTGTTTTGCATAATTCCTTTTACGTTGGCATTGTAGGTTGGGTTGGCCACCTCACCTGCCAAATCCGAATATGTTTTTGATTCACACGAAATCAACAACATTCCAAGTAAAACCAAAACACTTAGTTGATATACTTTCTTCATATTAAAATACTCTATACATGTTAAATCCAAAATACAATCCTTTGGTGCGATCAGTCCAACTGCCTGTTCCATTGGTATAATAACCTACATCATTCATGGGTTGGCTGGTGGCAAACAACATTTGAAATACGTGTCCACCCGTTTCAATATCTAGGCCCAACGCCAAGGGATTGTCATACGGGCTATATTTTACAGGATTGGTACGTGCAGCATACTCTACGTTTACACTCAAACGCTTGCTGAGTTTGCATCTTCCGCCAGTAGCAACCAGAAATTCATCTTTTTGTTCATCTGCTGGTTCGTATAAATTTTTATGCACATAAATTCCATTGAGTTCCAATGAGATTCGTTCGTTTATTTTTCTAGACAGTAAAAGTTGGGTGGTAAATGCCAACCGGTCATTGAATTGAATGGCTGGAAAATCTTCTTTTTTCAATTCTGTATTGATTTCCATGCTGTTGTAAGCCACAATAGTAATAGGAAATCCATCCACCTCTTGATTGGCTAATTTTACTTTTGATGTCAGTTCATACAATTTGTTGTACGTGTGACGAGATGCCGAGAGTGTCCACCACTTGGTTGCTCCATAAATTCCACCAATTTTGGTGTAGGCATTGTCCAATCCAAAAAAGTTATTTGTGCCTTCTTTTAAGTTGCCAAAGCGGTGCGAAACTACAAAGTACCATTCGCCTTTTGCAGCCAATTTGGTCGATTGCATGTTGCAAATCTGAAGCCCTTTAAAGGCAGCTATTTCAATTTGCTTGGGTTGAGGTGTTGCAGTTTGTTGCAATTCGTTGAGCAAATCGTCTTGTGCAATTACGTGTCCCGTGAGGCAAATCGAAAAAATAAAAAGAAATAACTTTTTCATGGAGTGTAAATTAATGAGTTGATAGAACCACACAGTTGTCAAATTTAAATTCGGCGAGTAAGTCGTCATAGCCCGCAAATCGACCTTTAATCGTGATGTTTTGTCCAGTATTTGTTTGAGGCGCAGCAGCCGAAAACGAGCAAATTACGCCTTGATCCAGCACAATCTCAGTAGCCGAACTGCTTTGGGTAATTCCTTGTATGCTAATGGTCTTGTTGTTGTATTTTTCTTGGGCTTTTTGAGCGTCAGCAGCAAATTCCATGGCCAAATCGGTTGTGTGTATTGCATAAACGGATTCTTCCGTTTCTACGTTCCGTTCGCCTCCGTAAAACACATATAGCATTGCTGCAGCTGATGCTATCACAAGGATTACAAGTGCAACTACCCACTTTTTTGTTTTAACCATGGGTTAGTTCAAAATGATTTTTTTAACCGATTTGTCTGTTGCCGTAGTTACCTCAATATAGTAAACTCCTTTTGCTAAATCGCTCAAGTCGAGTGTGGTATTCAATGTGTTTTCTGTTGATGGATTCCACACTTTAAGCAATTTTGCTTGGTTGTCAAATATTGAAATAGTTTGAATAACTAAGTTTGCTGGGTTTTGAATGGTAACCAAACCAGTTGATGGGTTTGGGCTAACAAGCAGCGAATTAGCCAAAGTAAATTCGTCGTTTGACAGTGTACTAAAACTAAGCGTTGCAATTCCTTTGCTGCTGTGTTTTACACCTAAGTCAGTACCAGGTCCAAGTCCCCAAACTATATTTAGTGAAGTCGCATTGAAGTCAAAAACATAGTCGTTGCTGTCGCCAGTGTTAAAGGCTCTGCTAATCACAAGAGTGCGGGTGGTTCCAGTCACTGTATTGCTCACCAAGGTAAGGTTGTTTACGGGGTCAGTTATGGGTTGCACATGAGTGCTTGTAGAAAATGATCGGTCCAACAAGCTAGTTCCGTAGCTAATTACATCTTTGTTTCCGGCCATAGATGAACAATCCAATCCTATAGACATCCAACGGCTTGCTGGTCCTGTTAGTGTAATTGTGGCTGTGCTGGTTGGTTGGTCTAAACTGATTTTTACAGTCATACTGCCAATTGTAGTTACAGCAGTTTCTCTAATTTGGGCTGTAGCGGTTAAGCAAACCAAAAAAGCGAGTGTTAAAAAAGAGTAATTTTTTTTCATGTTTAATTAGGTTTTAGTTGGATAGATAAATTATTGCTTCGGTATTTTTAGATGTAGTGGCATAGTCGAGTGCCGTGCGGTTGTCGGTGTCTTTTATTGTTTTATTCGCTCCGGCATCAACCAATAGTTTAATAAGCGGATTTCGGTTAAAAAAAGCAGCATAGATAAGGGCTGTTTTACCTCCTTTATCCGTTTGGTTTAAATCAGCTTTTTTCTCAATAAACTTGGCAACTAAGGTGCTGTTATTTGCCATAATTGCAGCCATTAAGGCGGTTCCCATACCAGAATTATAATTGATGTTTTTGCAGTGATCCAACAAGTAAAGCGCTACGGCTTCATTGTTTCGGTAACAAGCCAATAGTAAGGGAGTTGAGTTTCTATCGTCTTGACTGTCAATTAATTCAGGTGATTTTTTATACAGTGCTTCCATTTCTTGAACTGTTCCTTTTCGGGCAATGTCAAAAACGGATTGTTGTGCATACAATAGCGAAACTGGTATAGTAGCGAATTGACAAAAAATGATAAGAAAAAACGCAAAAGAAGTAAGCTGTTTCATGTTTTTAGGTATTGTTAGTGGATGCCTCTGGCAAACTGTGTCAAATATAATTTTTTTTACTTGGATTGCAGTATTATTCGCTTAATTTCACCCTCAAATGCAATAAATTTAACAAGCAAATGTTTATTTTTGCCGCTTGTTTTTACTTGTTTACCATTCACTAATTAATACTATTCTGCGCGATGTTTGATAATTTAAGCGATAAATTAGATAAGGCCTTTCATATCTTAAAAGGACACGGAAAAATCACCGAAATAAACGTAGCCGAAACCCTTAAAGAAGTGCGTCGTGCCCTTTTGGATGCCGACGTCAATTTCAAAATAGCCAAAGATTTTACCACCAAAGTAAAAGACAAAGCCATCGGTCAAAACGTATTGACCACCTTACAACCGGGGCAATTATTGGTTAAATTGGTCAAAGATGAATTGACTGAATTGATGGGGGGCGAAGTAGCCGGTGTGAACTTGTCAGGAAATCCATCGGTAATATTAATGTCAGGTCTACAAGGTTCGGGAAAAACGACATTCTCGGGTAAATTGGCCAATTTTTTAAAAACTAAAAAAGGAAAAAAACCGTTGTTGGTTGCCTGTGATGTGTATCGTCCGGCGGCCATCAATCAGTTGCATGTGGTTGGAGATCAAATTGGCGTAGAAGTGTATTCCGAATTGGGCAACAACAACCCGGTAGAGATTGCACAAAACGCCGTAAAATATGCCAAAGAAAAAGGATACAACGTAGTCATTGTCGATACCGCAGGTCGTTTGGCCGTGGACGAGCAAATGATGACCGAAATTGCCAATGTGCACCAAGCCTTGCAACCGCAAGAAACCCTGTTTGTGGTAGATGCCATGACCGGGCAAGATGCCGTAAATACAGCCAAAGCCTTCAACGATCGTTTAAATTTTGATGGGGTAATCCTCACCAAATTAGATGGAGATACCCGCGGGGGTGCCGCCATATCTATTAAATCGGTAGTCAACAAACCCATTAAGTTTGTAGGAACTGGCGAGAAAATGGAAGCCATTGACGTGTTCTATCCCGAGCGTATGGCCGAGCGTATCTTGGGCATGGGCGATGTAATTTCCTTGGTAGAACGCGCCCAAGAACAATACAACGAAGAAGAAGCCCGTAAACTCCAAAAGAAAATTGCCAAAAACGAATTTGGTTTTGACGATTTCTTGGCCCAGATTCAGCAGGTGAAAAAAATGGGGAATATGAAGGATTTGGTGGGCATGATTCCAGGCGCTTCCAAAGCCATGAAAGATGTAGAAATTGAGGACGACGCCTTCAAACATATCGAAGCTATCATCCATTCCATGACACCAACCGAGCGTTCACGTCCATCCATAATCGACATGAAACGCAAAACCCGAATTGCCAAAGGAGCGGGCCGCAAAATAGAAGAAGTAAACCAACTGATGAAGCAGTTTGAGCAAATGAGCAAGATGATGAAAATGATGCAAGGCCCAGGCGGTAAAAACCTCATGAAAATGATGGGCGGTATGAAAGGCGGAATGCCTGGTATGCCCGGTATGCGCTAATATACATCAAGGTCCAACATGAAAAGACAGTTTGGGCCTTTTTAATACAATCTAACTACAACACAACGACCATGCAACTACTCGACGGAAAACAAGTAAGCGAAGACATCAAAAATGAAATTGCGGCCGAAGTGGCCATAATGAAACAAAACAACGAAAAGGTGCCGCACTTGGCTGCCATTATTGTAGGAAATGACGGCGCGAGTTTAACCTATGTGGGCAGTAAAGTTAAATCCTGCGAACGCGTGGGCTTTGAATCGACTTTGATAAAAATGCCCAGCACAACTTCAGAGACCGAGTTGCTCAAAAAAATCAAAGAACTCAATGCCAATGACGACATTGATGGGTTTATCGTGCAGTTGCCTTTGCCCGATCAAATTGATACCCAACGCGTCATTATGGCAATTGATCCAAGCAAAGACGTAGATGGGTTTCATCCAGAGAATTTCGGAAAAATGGCCTTGGATATGTCTACCTTTATTCCTGCTACTCCTTTTGGCATCTTGGAATTATTAGAACGATATAACGTAGAAACCAAAGGAAAACATACGGTAGTCATTGGTCGTTCACACATTGTGGGTCGCCCGATGAGTATCTTAATGGGCCGCAAAGGATTTCCAGGAAATTCTACGGTTACTTTAACGCATTCCTACACCAAAAACATCGCGCAAATCACTACGCAAGCTGATATTATCATTACCGCTTTGGGCGTGCCCAATTATTTGAAAGCCGAGATGGTTAAAGATGGTGCCGTAATTATTGACGTAGGCATTACCCGAGTAGAAGATAAAACTACCGAGAAAGGCTACCGCATTACCGGTGATGTTGATTTTGATATGGTAAGCAAAAAAGCGTCACACATTACACCAGTTCCAGGAGGTGTAGGTCCAATGACCATTGCCATGTTGCTCAAAAATACCTTGCTGGCCCGTGAACAACGCAGAGCTAAATAAGTTTATTTTTTAGGTAAATAACTGGCTTCTTCAGTCTTGCTCGAAGGGGCAATCATCTGATTCAACTCTTTTATTTCGGTAGCTGTCAATTCGCGGTAACGCCCTACAGGTACATCCAATGAAATGTTGATGATGCGAATGCGTTTGAGTGCAGTTACTTCATAGCCAAAGTATTCACACATGCGGCGTATTTGCCGATTCAATCCCTGCGTTAAGATAATCTTGAAGGTGTATTTGCTAATTTGCTCCACCTTGCAGTTGCGTGTTACGGTATCTAAAATCGGCACGCCATTGCCCATGCGATTAATAAAACGATCGGTGATGGGTTTGTTTACCGTAACCGTATATTCTTTTTCGTGGTTGTTGCGAGCCCGTAAAATTTTGTTTACGATATCGCCGTCATTGGTTAAAAAGATCAAGCCTTCACTGGCTTTATCGAGACGGCCAATGGGGAAAATGCGTTTGGGGTAATTCAGGTAGTCAATGATGTTGTTGCGTACATCAAGGTTGGTGGTACACTCGATGCCTACAGGTTTATTGAACGCCAAATAAATCATTTTTTCGGTTTTGTCCACGATCAATCGGCCGTCAATCCGCACCTCGTCGCGCTCACTCACTTTGGTTCCTATTTCGGGTACTACGCCATTCAAGGTTACACGTCCGTCTTCGATGAGTTTGTCGGCTTCTCTGCGCGAGCAAAACCCAGTGTCGCTAATGTATTTGTTTAAACGTTTTACCGATTCTTCCATGGCGCTAAGATAGTATTTTCGTGTAGAAAAGGCAGAGGTTAAGCAGTAGTAAAGGCAGTAATCTGATCGTAGAGGTACTCGTCGTGCATGCTGTGACCCAAATTTTCAGTCGTAATAAACTGCGCTGAGGTCCAAGCATTGGCCAATTTTTTTCCCTCTGCAAATGGTACTACTGGATCTGTATTATCGTGCGCAATTAATCCTTGCAAGGCAAAACAGCTGGTGAAATGCGCTGTGGTAAATTCGGGTATATGAATGCCAAAATTGGTCGTAAAAAACTCAGCCAGTAGGCGCGCCATTCGCTTGTTCATCGAAAGGATACGCACGTATTCGTCAATCAATAATTTTATTTCAGAGGGTGCGCCCAAAACCACCATTTTTTGCAATTGGCTGTATGAATTTGGGTAGTTGTGATACGAATACACGCAAGCCGATCCGCCAATGGAATGCCCCATGATAATGGTGGGTTGAAACGATTGCGCTACTTGTTGCAAAATGTCGGCATAGAGCAGCATGGTAAATTCGTTTCCATTGGATTGACCGTGTCCAGGTGCGTCAATGGCCATAATGGTAGCGCCGGTTTTACTGATTTTACGAAATAATTTTGACCAACGCGCCGAGTTGCTTTCCCAACCGTGTGCCAATAAAATACGCGTGTCGTTTCCGGGCCATACATAGGTTTGGATTTCGAGTTGATTGAGGATAATTTTTTGGGTTTCTGCTTTTTGTAAAAAGTAGGGCAGTCGTTCTGGATACAGTCGGCCTCTTCGCGGTTTGCTAAATAGACGATAAGCCAAGTCAACAGCTTGTTTGGGACGAATGTAGCTCAGTACGTTCAAGTACAAACCAATCGATTTGGTAAGCAGGAGTTGTTGCGTTTTTTTCATAAAAAAAGCCCCAGTGGTTGGGGCTCGGTATGTTTAGATGGTGGCAAATAATTGGTCCATCTTGTCTTTTTCTTCTTTGGCCAGTTCGGCGTCGATTAAAATTCTACCCGAGTGTTCATCGGTTAAAATTTTCTTTCTACCGGCAATTTCAACTTGGGTTTGTGGTGGAATGGTAAAGAACGATCCAGCTGATGCGCCACGCTCAATAGATACTACCGCTAAACCGTTGCGAACGCTGCTGCGAATTCTTTTGTAGGCAACCAACAAACGCTCTTCAATCAAGGCCTCAAATTCAGTGGCTTTTTTGGTCAAGAAAGTTTCTTCTTTCTCGGTTTCGGCCATGATGTCGCTTAATTCTGATTTTTTGTGTTTCAAGTGATTGGTTTTGGCGTCCAATTTTTCTTTTGAATCGGCAATTACTTGTTTTTTGTGCTCCATTGAGGCACGCAATTCTCGAATGTGTTTCTCGGCCAATTGAATTTCCAATTCTTGGAATTCTACTTCTTTGGCTAAAGAGTTGAACTCTCTATTGTTGCGCACATTTTCTTGTTGTTTGCTGTATTTTTTCATTGCCGCTTGATGATCTTCAATGGCAATTTTTTTGTCTTTAATTTGTTCTTCAATTACCTCTAAATCGGCTTTTAATTTTTCAGAACGTGCCAATAAACCAGCTACTTCATCTTCTAAATCTTCAACCTCCAATGGAAGTTCACCTCGAACGTTTCTGATCTCATCAATACGGGTGTGAATCAATTGTAAGTCGTATAATGCTCTTAATTTTTCTTCTACACTGAGTTCTTTTGTATTCGCCATAATATTTATAAGTACTTAACAGGATTGGTATTTGCTTCTGATAAAATGATGGCAAAACTATGAATTTTTTTCCGAAGAAAATCAACAATGTAATTTTTTGTATAACGTTCACTTTCATAATGACCAATATCGGCCAAAAGCAACTGATTTTCAGCCTCGTAGAAATTGTGGTACTTCAAATCGGCGGTCAAAAAAGCATCCGCTCCAGCCTGAATAGCATTTTTAATCGCAAAACTACCGGCACCGCCCAAAACGGCTACTTTATGTATGGGTTTTTGGCGAAATTCGGTGTGGCGAATCATGGGGGTTTGCATGGCTTGTTTTACATGTAGTAAAAATTCTTGTTCATCCATCGGTTTTGGCAAGCTTCCAATCATACCCATGCCAATATTTTGGTGCGTATTTTCCAATTCATATAATTCGTAAGCCACCTCTTCGTAAACATGCGTCTCAAATAAGGTTTGTAAAATGGACTGCTTTTTGTTTTTTTCAAAAACCACTTCAATTTTGGTTTCTTCAACCTCAATAAAATACTCCGGACTGCCCACAACTGGTTTGCTTTTGGCGTTTCCCTTAAAAGTTCCTAAGCCTATTGTGTTGAAACTGCAGCGTTCGTAATTGCCTATGTTTCCGGCACCTGCTGCAAAAAGGGCTTCCCGTAATTTTTCAGCTTGATCAGATGGCGTATACACCACCATTTTGGTAATAAATTGCGATTTTGGAATCAAGATGTTGCATTTTTCTAGCCCCAAAGCAGAACAGAAAATTCGGTTTACGCCCTCGTGGTGGTTGTCGAGTGCGGTGTGTACCGCATAAATGGCAATTTGGTGCTGAATGGCTTTCATCACCACCCGTTCTACATAGGTACTCCCCGTAATTTTTTTGAGCCCAGTAAACACAATGGGATGAAAACAAACCACCAAGTTGCATTGTTTGGCAATGGCCTCATCTATCACTACTTCGAGCGCATCGTGGCATACCATGATTCCGGTAACCATTTGTTCTTTATTGCCCACCAATAAACCCACATTGTCAAAATCTTCGGCATAGGCCAGGGGAGCCATTTCTTCGAGTATCGGAAGTATTTCTTTGATTTTCATGGGTGTTAATTTAGGTTGACCATTCGTTAATGCTTTTTATCACTTGCCAATTTCCATCTTTATTTTCGAGCAAAAGTATGGCGCCGCTGTTGTGTTCGATGGTGCGGTAAAAAACCACTTTAACCAAAACTAGTTTTTGTTTCGAATAAAATAATGGTTCGGTAATTATTAGCAACCGTTGATTGTTGAGTTGTAATCGGTTACGTATTTCTTGAAACTTAGCCAAGGAAACACAGCCGTTTATCTTTTTTTTGAGCAAGCTTTCGTCTTTGGTGGGCAGCTGTTTCCATTCATAAGTCCAATCTTTTTCGGGAGTATTGCTTTTAATTTTGGCGCGAATTTCTTGTGTAAAATCAAGAGGTAAATTGGCTGATTTTACAGCTTCTACTAATTCCTCATTGGGTTTGGCTTGGGTACAATACAAATAGAGCAATTGCCCACGGTTTTTGTAGACCGGTTTTTCATTTTTATAATAATGGCTAACAACGGCTTTGAATACAGCAGCTGTTTCTAAATTTTGGCCATACACACAGCTGATTTTTGCGGTGGATAGCAAAACGAAAAGGGCGATATGTAAAGGGAAATGCTTCACGTTTGGGTTTGAATTGCGACGGAATTTGTAGACGCAAATTTTCGTTTCAAAGATAAAATATTATACTTTCGTGCTATGAAATTCCTCCGAAAATTGCTCTTTCCTTTTGCATTGGTTTATGCTGCAGTGCTACACATTCGGAATTTCCTCTACGATAAAGCAATTTTTACATCCTCAGCGCCTACTATTCCGGTCATTGCAGTTGGAAACCTGAGTGTGGGCGGCACCGGAAAAACCCCCATGATTGAATACCTCATTCGGTTGTTGCAATCCCAGTACAATGTAGCGGTTTTGAGCAGAGGTTACAAACGAAAATCCACCGGTTTTGTGTTGGCCAATGAAGGCACATCGGTACATGAATTGGGCGACGAGCCCTTTCAATATCATCAAAAATTTCCCGGAATTACGGTGGCTGTTGATGCCAATCGAACAAATGGTATTAATCAAATTCTAAACCAAAAAACCAACACCCAAGTAATCTTACTCGATGACGCATTTCAGCACCGAAAAGTAAAAGCGGGTTTATACATTTTGCTCACCGCCTACAACGACCTTTTTTGCGACGACTATGTGCTGCCCATGGGCAATTTGCGGGAGGCGCGTTCGGGCAAAAAAAGAGCCCATATCATTGTGGTAACCAAATGTCCCCCGGCACTTTCTGCGGCCGAGCAAGCCAACATCAAAGCCAAGTTGTATGTTACACAGCCCGTTTTTTTTACATGCATTGGCTACGACGAGCAGGTATACAGTAGCAGCAAACAATTGTCGGTTGCTGAAATAAAACCCAAACAAAAAGTGCTATTGGCAGGCATTGCCAAACCCAAACCCTTTTTTCAGGCGCTGCAATCGGGCCAAGACCAAGAACTGATTTATCCCGATCACCACAATTTTTCATCTGCTGAATTGGCAGAAATTGATCAGATAGCAGCGCAAAAATTGGTCGTTACCACCGAGAAAGATTATGTGCGTCTGCAACACCAACTACCCGAAAATAGCCTGTATTATTTACCCATACAAACGCAATTTATAGCCGAGGAAGCTGCGTTTACTGCTCAAATTTTATGTTTTATTCAACCAGCCTAAAACAAAAAAAGTTGACCGTAGTCAACTCTTTTTTTTAGGTATGCTGTGCTGCTTTTTTTCGCAATAAAACCCAACCCAATCCAACGGCTGTTAAAAGTGCCAAAGGCAGGTAATCATCAATGGGTGCCACAGGATTATCCACCACGTCGTCTTCAAATTCAGGAAGGTCTTGTGCATAAGTTGAGGCAGTAACTAGCACAGCCAATAGGACTGCAAATAAGGGAGTCTGTTTTTTCATGTGTTAGTTAATTAATAATTTTTGGGTGGTTGATATTCCATTCTGACTCACTTTTATCCAGTAAATACCAGAATTCCAACTGGCTGCAATAGGAATGGTGTGAATACCTGCTTTGGTTAATGCCTCGTTGTATATAAGCTGTCCTAAATTGGTATATACGCTAAGTGTTGCCTCTTGCATATATGCTGGTAATGCCACTGTAAATTGATTGTTGGCCGGATTTGGATACAGGCTAAATAGGGTTTTCGTATGTTCAGCTGTGCTCAAGTTGGGGTTGTCAAATACCAATTGAAATCGGTCAATTGCTGTAGAAGCTGCATTGGTTGCATCTACGCCAAAAGAATAGGTGCTGTTGCCGTTTGGTGGGATTTGCGTATAGCTTTGCAACAGGGCATCATACAAATAACATGCTAAGCTCGTATTGTTGGTTCCTTCAAGCACAAGATTGTAATTGCTCACACGGTATTGAGTTATTTTCAATGGGATAACATCTGTACTTTGCGGCAAATTTCTGTTTTCAATACTCAAAGATTTAGTCGAATTTACCGCGGCTAAGGTTTCGTCTAGGTTGGTAAATTTTCCTGCATCATTGCCATCCACCTCATTGGTTTCGTTGGCATCAAATAAAACCAAAAGGCCATCGAGTGCCGGAGCTTGTAGGGCCTGAGTAGTGCTGTCATACAAGGTAAGGCGAATGCTTTCCTGCGCGTCTGTAGCAGATCGAAATACATTTTCGTTGGTTGCAGTCGTGTATTTATTTGATTCTTGAAATTGAATGCTCGCAGAACCTGCAGCAGTTGTTTTTACAAAACAAGCTTGGCTGGGTTGTAGATATTGGTTTGCCATGGAGCCTGAGACATTATTGGTTCCATTCGATAAAAGTACCGAAACGTAAGCTCCTCGTGTGGCCACTTTGGGATCCCACACATAATAATAGCTGCTGTTTACGTTTGAAGCATTATCCAATACCGATTTCATGTTTACCGGGCATTGGTAAGGATTTCCTACCAAACTGTAGCCGTTTGCTGCAGCATTTAAATTGCTGATGGTTTTACTCCCAATATATAAAGAGCCTGTGGTGCGCAACGTGGTGTTGGTGGCTGCAGGCGCATTGAGTGTTAAATCAACGGTTCGGTCGCCACGCACCATAAGGCGGTAGGCATCTCCAGCGGCTAGATTTACGTTGGTAGAAGTAGCTGCAACCCAAGCCGGATTGCTGTTGTTGAAGCTAAATAGCGATGCGTTGTTGGTCGCTGTGGCATCAAAACCGTTGGTTGCTCCTCCAGTTCCGGTTATGTCGGTTCCCCAACCAGCTGTATCGTTGCCATTTTCTTGCCAATTGGCTCGAATGGACGTAGAAGTAGTAACCGGAGAACTCACCAAACGATAGGCTCGGCGAGCAGGAATGTAGCGTTCAACCACCAAGTTATCTATAGCACCACCTGTCGATGGCTCTACAATGGCCGATTTGCTGGCGTTACTTTTTAAGGTAATTTTCCCGGCCGCATTGAGTGTGCCTTGTGTAGCTTGTACAAAATCAGTAATGCTCAAATTACCGGCGTTTATGGTAGTGGTATTGGCTGATTTATTGAGGGCTAATTTTTTGGCTGTATCGTTACTGCCAAAAATGATAGTTTGGTTTG
>JBJOOG010000109.1:0-13666 GCA_046051465.1 Bacteroidota bacterium
CGTGAGTTGTCCTTCTTGAACAAAGGAATTACTATTACGTTTACTGACAAACGTGAAAAAGACGATAAAGGGGAGTTTATATCTGAAGTTTTTCACTCTGACGAAGGATTGAAAGAATACATCCGTTACTTAGACGGAAATCGTGAACCTATTATCTCGCACGTGATTTCAATGGACCACGAAAAAGGAGAAATTCCGGTTGAAGTGGCCTTGATTTACAATACAAGCTACAGCGAGAACATTTTTTCTTATGTAAATAATATCAACACCCACGAAGGTGGAACGCACTTGCAAGGATTTAGAACTGGTTTAACCCGTTCGCTTAAAAAGTATGCCGATGCTTCGGGGATGTTGGACAAACTTAAATTTGAGATTGCAGGAGATGACTTCCGTGAAGGATTGACTGCGATTATTTCTGTAAAAGTTGCCGAGCCACAGTTTGAAGGACAAACCAAAACCAAATTGGGTAACCGTGAGGTGGTTTCGCCAGTAAGTCAGGCGGTGAGCGAAATGATCGAAAATTATTTGGAAGAAAATCCAAATGACGCCCGCATCATTGTTCAAAAAGTAATTTTAGCAGCTCAAGCCCGTCACGCGGCCAAAAAAGCCCGTGAAATGGTGCAACGCAAAACCGTGCTGGGCGGTGGCGGATTACCCGGTAAATTATCCGATTGTTCAGAGCAAGACCCAACCAAATGCGAGGTGTATTTGGTCGAGGGAGATTCTGCGGGTGGAACGGCCAAACAAGGACGTGACCGTAACTTCCAAGCGATTTTACCCTTGCGTGGAAAGATTTTGAACGTAGAGAAAGCCATGCACCACAAGGTGTTTGAAAACGAAGAGATTCGAAATATTTTTACCGCTTTGGGGGTAACCGTAGGAACTGCTGATGACAGCAAAGCGTTGAACTTAGAAAAATTGCGTTACCACAAAGTAATCATCATGTGTGATGCCGACGTCGATGGTAGCCACATTGCTACCTTGATTCTTACCTTTTTCTTCCGATTTATGCGTGAATTGATTGAAGAAGGCCACGTGTATATCGCTGCGCCACCTTTGTATTTAGTGAAGAAAGGAAATAAAAAAGAATACGCTTGGAACGATGACCAACGCGATTTAGCCAACGAACGCATGGGCGGAAGTGCAGCTATTCAGCGATACAAAGGTTTGGGTGAGATGAACGCCGAGCAATTGTGGGAAACCACTATGGATCCAAATTACCGCACCCTACGTCAAGTAAATATTGATAGCTTAGTCGAAGCCGATCGCATTTTCTCCATGTTGATGGGTGATGAGGTTCCGCCGCGTAGAGAGTTTATTGAGAAAAATGCCGTTTATGCCAAAATAGACGCCTAATACATATATATTAAGTTTAAAATCAAATAAAATGAAAGTTACTATTGTTGGAGCGGGAAATGTGGGTGCCAGTTGTGCTGACGTTATCTCGTACAGAGGAATTGCTAGTGAAGTAGTGCTCTTGGATATCAAAGAAGGTTTTGCCGAAGGTAAAGCGATGGATATTTCTCAATGTGCTACAAATACAGGATTTAATACAAAATTAATTGGTGTAACCAATGATTACGCAAAAACAGCCAACAGCGATGTGGTTGTAATCACCTCTGGTATTCCAAGAAAGCCAGGAATGACGCGTGAAGAGCTAATTGGCATAAACGCTGGTATTGTAAAATCGGTGGTGGAGAATGTGTTGACTCATTCGCCAAATACAATTATAGTAGTTGTTTCTAATCCCATGGATACAATGACTTATTTGGCTTTAAAAGCGTCAGGTATTCCAAAAAATCGCATTATTGGAATGGGTGGTGCGTTAGATAGTTCACGATTCCGTTATTATTTATCTAAAGCATTGGATGTGCCATCAAACGACATTTCAGCTATGGTAATTGGCGGTCACGGCGATACAACTATGATACCTTTAACGCGTT
Organism: Bacteroidota bacterium; assembly: GCA_046051465.1. GTDB lineage: Bacteria > Bacteroidota > Bacteroidia > Flavobacteriales > Flavobacteriaceae > Flavobacterium. The sequence continues at coordinate 1,944 of JBJOOG010000109.1, forward strand.
TGGCTTCGTACAATGGAATTCCCGTTTCTGAATTTTTATCAGAAGAAGCATTGGCAAAAGTTGCTGCTGACACCATGGTGGGTGGAGCGACATTAACCGGATTGTTAGGCACTTCTGCCTGGTATGCGCCAGGCGCTTCTGTTGCTTATTTGGTGGACAGTATTCTAAATGATCAAAAGAAAATGATAGCCTGTTCGGTATTCCTGGAAGGCGAATACGGACAAAGTGACATTTGCATCGGAGTACCTTGTATTATTGGTAAAAACGGATTGGAATCTATTGTGTCTATTTCGTTAAACGATGCTGAAAAAGCGTTGTTTGCCAAAAGTGCTGATGCGGTTCGCAACATGAATGCCGATTTAAAATCAGTATTGTCATAAATTGACCCATAATTCTCAAAAAGAGGCTGCTAATTGCAGTCTTTTTTTTGAGATTAATAACCAAATTAATTGGTTAATCATGAGGTAAATTATATATTTGCTCGTTTTAAAAATAAGCCTTGCTTGGTTCTTTGCAACGAAATGCATGCGTTTTTAAGTAATATTTATTTTTTTAACAAAAAACCAAAACTAGTTAAATCAAAATTAATTAATAAGTAGTAATAATGCAGAATAGAGGATTAGTTAAATTTTTCGCAATTTTATTTGCATTGGTAAGTATTTACCAACTTTCATTCACTTTTGTATCACACGGTATTGAACAAGATGCCAAAGTTTTTGCCAAAGGAAACCCCGAAAAAGAAGTAAAATACCTTGATTCCATTGGAAAAGAAACTGTATTTAGTCTTGGATTTACTGATTTTACATACAATGAGGTAAAAGACAAAAAAATAAACAAAGGATTAGACCTTGAGGGTGGTATCAACGTTCAGTTACAGATTTCTGTAAAAGATATCGTGAAAGGATTGGCCAACAATTCTAAAAACCCTGTTTTTAATCAAGCTTTAGCTGAGGCAACTAAAAACCGTCAAGGGAACCAAGATTATTTGGATGTCTTTTTTATTGAGTTTGAGAAAGCTGCCAAAGGAAATGTAAAATTGGCTTCTCCTGATATTTTTGCCAACAAGGCATTGGGTGATGAGATCAACTTCAAAATGACAGATGATCAAGCCAAAAAAGTAATCCGCAGAAAAGTAGACGAATCTATCGAATCGGCTTTTGAAGTATTGAGAAAACGTATCGATAAATTTGGTGTAACTCAACCCAACATCCAAAAATTAGGTCAATCGGGAAGAATCTTGGTAGAATTGCCAGGTGCTAAAGACGTTGACCGTATCAAAAAATTATTGCAAAGTACTGCCCAATTGGAATTTTGGGAAACTTACAAAATAGATGAGTTAGGCAATTTCTTAATGGCTGCCAACAACGCACTTAAATTGACTGAGAAACCGGTAGCAGCTGCCAAAACTGAAACTAAATCAGCCGTTTCAGATTCGATTAGCAAATTGTTAACGGATGATAAAGTAAAAGATTCTACAGCAACTAAAAAAGGAGACAATCCACTACTTGATAAATTTGTATCACAAGGTGGAGGACCAGTTTTAGCTATAGTTGACCCAAAAGACACGGCTTCAATTAACAACTATTTCAAACGCCAAGACATTCGCAATTTATTGCCTGCAGACAAGCGCTATGCAAAATTTGTGTGGGGTAAACCATCTGTTTCTATAGTTGAAAAATCGAAAAAGCCAGTTGAAACTGTAGAATTGTATGCCTTAAAAGGCAACAGAGACAACCGCGCATCCATGAGTGGTGGTGTGGTAACAGATGCTAAAGATTCTTTTGATCAATTGGGAAAACCTTCAGTAACCATGCAAATGAACGGCAAAGGTGCTAAAGATTGGGAAGAATTAACAGGAAAAGCATTTACAGATAAAAGCAACATTGCCATTGTATTAGACGACATCGTGTATTCTGCACCGGGCGTTACAAGTGGTCCTATTTCAGGAGGCCGCTCAGAAATTTCAGGCGTATTTGATGTTACAGAAACCAAAGATTTAGCCAATGTATTGCGTGCAGGTAAATTGCCTGCTGCTGCCGAGATTGTTCAGTCTGAAGTAGTTGGGCCATCATTGGGACAAGAAGCTATTGATAACGGAACCAATTCTGCATTAATCGGCTTACTAATTGTAGCACTTTGGATGCTCGTTTACTATGGTAAAGCAGGTTGGTTTGCTAATATTGCGCTAATCGTGAACTTGTTATTCTTATTTGGAATCTTAGCAAGTTTAGGTGCGGTATTGACATTGCCTGGTATTGCGGGTATTGTATTAACCATGGGTACTGCGGTTGATGCCAACATCATTATTTATGAACGAGCCAAAGAAGAATTGCGTTCGGGTAAAAACATTGAAGAGGCTGTTAAAACTTCGTTTGGTTGGAAAGGTGCTATGCGCTCTATTGTGGACGCCAACGTTACTCACGTATTAACAGGAGCGGTATTGTTAATTTTTGGTACAGGACCTATTCAAGGATTTGCTACTACCTTATTAATAGGTATTGCAACCTCTTTATTCACCTCAATTTTTATCACCCGTATTTTATTAGATTGGTCTGTATTTAAAGGAAACAAATTGACCTTTACAACTGGTTTCTCTAAAAACTTCTTTACTAATTTCCACTTTGATTTCTTGGGGATTAAAAAATACACCTACATTTTCTCTCTACTAGTTTGTGTGGTGAGCGTAGTTTCATTGTCTACCAATGGATTAAATCAAGGGGTTGATTTTGTTGGAGGACGAACATTCCAAGTGCGTTTCCCTCAAACTATTTCAGCCGAAGTGGTACGTGAAGATTTATTGGCTGCTTTTGATGGTAGCGCTGAGGCCAAAATATTTGGTAAAGACAATCAATTAAAAATCACTACTAAATTTAAAGTAGGTGAGCCAGGTACTGAAGCCGATCAAGAGGTAAATAGAATCTTGTTTGACAATTTGAAAAAACACTTTGATGCGTCTATGACGTATGAGAAATTTGTAAACAGCTACGACGGAAAAGATTTAGGAATTCTTCAAGCTTCTAAAGTAGGACCAACAGTGGCGGATGATATTAAAACCAATTCGTATTGGGCTGTAATAGGTGCAATGTTGATTGTAGGATTGTACTTGATTGTGAGTTTCCGTAAATGGCAGTACTCATTGGGTGCTCTTGCAGCCGTTGCACACGACGTAATCTTTGTATTGGGTATCTATTCATTGTTGTGGAAATACATGCCGTTTGGAATGGAGATTGACCAGCACTTTATTGCAGCAATCTTGACTGTAATTGGTTATTCGATGAACGATACCGTAATTGTATTTGACAGAGTTCGTGAGTACTTGGGTGGTAAAGCCAAAGGAAACTTCAATGACATTGTTAATCAATCCATTAATTCAACCATGTCTAGAACCATCAATACCTCGTTAACCATGATTTTGGTATTGCTCATCATGTTTATTTTTGGTGGCGAATCAATTCGAGGATTTATCTTCGCGATGTTAATTGGAATTGTAGTAGGAACTTATTCTTCCTTGTTTATCGCTACACCTGTTTTGGTGGATACCATTTCGGATGCTGAACACAAACGCATCGAAGACGAGCACAACAAAGCATAGTTTTTTTACTAATCATATTAAGCCCGATAGCGACAGTTATCGGGCTTTTTTGTTTGTATATCAGCTAAAAATCACTTTGTAATTTCTTGTTTATACCAGTTAATAAATTGTAATTCGACTTTACTCTTCTAATTGCTGAAGTTTCTTTTTGCGTTGATAGTAAAGCATTAATATTCAACTGACATTTTATAATGTGCATGCGCAAATCGAATACATAAAAAAAGCCGCTTCATTTGAAGCGGCTTATGGATATGAAATTGAAACGGCTTATTCTTCAATGGGTTTATCAGCAGTGAAAACAAAATACAATCCAATTAAAATAAACGGAATGCTCAGCCATTGGCCGGTTGAAAACTGACCCAAATAGGCTTCAAAACCACCCTGACTTTCTTTTACATACTCTACCATAAATCGAACTGTCCAAAGTAAAATTAGAAATAGGCCAAATAAAAATCCTTGACGTTCACGAATCGTGGTTTTCCAATACAGAACAAACAAGATAGCGAATACAAAAACATAACAGGCGGCTTCATACAATTGAGCCGGATGTTTGGCTGGAACTTGGGCCAAAAGTGTACTGTAGTTTGGATCAGTGCAAAGGGCTTGGTAGGCTTCATTTACAGACGATTTTTGTGTAAACGTTACAGCGTCTCTCGCACTAAATTGATCGCGTACAAATCGTACACCAAAGGGATGATTTGTGATGTTTCCCACAATCTCTGAATTAAAAAAATTGCCAATTCGCACAAATACGGCGCCACTAGCTACTGGAATTACAACGCGGTCCAATACCCACAACAAGGGCTTTTTCATTACTTTTTTACTAAAGAAATACATCGAGAATATAATGGCAATGGCTGCTCCATGACTTGCCAATCCTTGAAATCCAGTAAACTCAAAGTTGGGTTCAAAACGAAACGGCAACAGTATTTCGGACATATGATTGCGGTAATACTCCCAATCATAAAAAAACACATGTCCCAAACGAGCGCCCAATAAGGTGCTTAATACTGTCCATATAAATAAAGAGTCTAGTTTCTCTATGGGTTCATTTTCGCGTTCAAATATTTTTTTCATGATGTACCATCCCAATCCAAATGCAATAACAAACATGAGGCTATAGAAGCGAATAACAAAAAATCCAAGATCAATGCCCTCTGATGGGTTCCAAATAAAATGTGCAACTGTTTTCATGTGTATAGGAATTAGAAACGTAAAAATAAACTTATTACCGAATTAGTGGTGCTTTTTTTGAGAATCCTTTTTGGGAGGTACTGGGTCGTATCCACTTTTTCCCCAGGGATGACAACTAGTTATGCGCCGAATTGCGTAATAGGATCCTTTCCATAATCCATGGTTTTCAAGAGCAACTAAGGCATATGAGGAACACGTAGGTGAAAACCTACAACTTGCTGGCGTAAATGGGGAAATAGCGCCTTTATAAAAGCGAATCAGAAACACAAATGGAGCAATTAACAAGCGTTGCAACATAGTAATTTCATACTAATAACTAAATGAAGTACCGTCTTTGCCGTCTTTCAGCTGAATTCCCAATTCTATTAATTGATCGCGTATTTGATCGGAAAGTGCAAAATTCTTTGCAGTTCTGGCTTCGTTTCGCATTTGAATTAATAAGGAAATGGTGCCATCTAATTTTTCTGTGGCATTTGATGATAATTGATCATTTTCAATACCAAGCACATCAAATACAAATACGGCTAATGTTTGTTGGAGTAGGGCAAGATCGTCGTGATTGAGTTGCTCTTTGCCATCGTTAATTAAATTCACATATTTTACCCCTTCAAATAAATGCGCAAGTAAAATAGGTGTATTAAAATCATCGTTCATGGCATCGTAGCACTGATTAACCCAGTCTGAAATTGAAAGTGAACTACTAGAAGATGCGGTAAGTTGTTGAACCAATTTCATGGCATCCATTAATCGAGCTAGTCCTTTTTCAGAGGCCAAAAGTGCTTCATTTGACAAATCGAGCACCGAACGATAATGCGCTTGCATAAAGCAAAAACGAATAATACTAGGGTGAAATGCTTTTTCAAAAAGGGTAGAAGTACCAGCCATTAATTCATCAGGCAACACAAAATTGCCACTTGATTTACTCATTCGCAACCCATTTAAAGTAAGCATGTTGGCATGCATCCAATAGTTTACGGGCGCTATGCCATTGCAACCCTTACCTTGTGCAATTTCGCATTCGTGGTGGGGAAATTTTAAGTCCATTCCGCCGCCGTGTATGTCAAACTGATTGCCCAAGTATTTGGTGCTCATTGCTGTACACTCTAAATGCCAACCCGGAAATCCTGCTCCCCATGGCGAGTTCCAACGCATAATATGTGCAGGAGATGCATTTTTCCACAATGCAAAATCTTGTGGGTTTTTCTTTTCGTGTTGTCCGTCTAAATCACGGGTATTGGCTAGTAATTCTTCAACATTTCTGTTGTTGAGTTCGCCGTAGTTGAGTCCTTTTTGGTTGTAAGCCGCTACGTCAAAGTAGACCGAACCCTGACTTTCATAGGCCAAGCCCAAATCAATTAGTTTTTGGGCCAATTCTATTTGTTCAATAATGTGACCCGTTGCTGTGGGTTCAATAGTAGGCGGCAATAAGTTGAATTGCTTCAATATAGTATGAAAGTACACTGTATATTTTTGAACCACTTCCATAGGCTCCAATTTTTCCAGACGCGATTGTTTTACAAATCGATCATTTTCTACTGAACCGTCGTCGGTGAGGTGACCCGCATCGGTAATGTTTCGAACATAACGGACTTTGTACCCCAAGTGATTCAAATAGCGATAAATCATGTCAAATGACATGAACGTGCGCACATTTCCCAAATGAACATGGCTATACACAGTGGGTCCACATACATACAGGCCAATCGATCCCGGATGTATAGGGGTAAATATTTCCTTCTCTGCCGATAATGAATTGTATATTTTTAAGGTATTTTTTTCGAGTAAAGGCATGAAAAATTGTACTTATGTTAGAACTTGGTATTCAAATTCAGAAAAGTTAAAAATTCTTTTCTTTTGGCCTCGTTTTTAAACTGTCCACCATATTCTGCAGTAACGGTACTGCTTTCGATGTCGCGAATGCCACGTGAATTAACGCAAAGGTGTTTGGCATCAATTACACAAGCCACATCTTCAGTGCCAAGTGCCTCTTGTAATTCTTGCACAATTTGCATGGTTAATCGCTCTTGAACCTGCGGACGTTTGGCGTAATAATCTACAATGCGGTTCATTTTTGATAATCCAATTACTCTACCATTTGATATATATGCTACGTGTGCTCTTCCAATAATGGGCAATAAATGGTGTTCACAGGTTGAGTAAACGGTAATGTTTTTTTCAACCAGCATCTCTCCATAGTGGTAATTATTTTCGAAAGTAGAGGCTTTTGGTTTTTTTGACGGCTGTAATCCGCCAAACATTTCGTTTACAAACATTTTGGCAACTCGATTTGGTGTTCCCTTTATACTGTCGTCGGTAAGATCCATTCCTATGGTTTCAAGGATTTGCTCTACACTCTTTTTGATTGAATCAATTTTTTCTTGATCTGATAGCACAAATGCATCACTGCGTATAGGGTTTTGGGCTATATTCCCGATGTGGTCGTTGCCAATTTGGTCTTCCTGCTCTTCGTTTGAAATCATTAAATTTTGTTTAGTTTTTTTTAAAATAAGGCCCAAAGTTAAAGAAATAAACCCATAGTTACAGAATGGCAAACCAATAAAATAAATAATTAATCTTAGTGTTTACTTTTTTAGAATTTTGTACATTTCGCACCTGCAAATTTAATCCTATGAAATCAAAATTCGTATTGTTGTTAAGCATTCTTGTTTATTCGACCAAGTTGTTTAGCCAAGCTGCGCCACTTGTTCAAGTTACCATTCCAAACCCAAACCCTGTCTGTAATCCAGGTGATTGTACGCAATTGCAAGCCAATTACAATACCATAAAACAAACCAATGATTACGCGGTTTCATCTATTATATACAACCCAAATTTTCCTTTTGTAGGAGGTACAGTAATTGAGAATTCCTCGGATGATAGCTGGACACAAATTGTAAACTTACCGTTTACATTTTGTTTTTATGGACAAGCCTACAATCAATTATTGGTAGGTACAAATGGAGTAATTACTTTCAATACCTCGGGACCAAATTATACACCCGGAGGTGCTTGTCGTTGGTCTTACAATGCTACAATTCCCAATGCAGATGCTAATTTTATCCGCAATGCAATTTTTGGCGTCTACCAAGATACCAATATTTTACCTGGAGCGCTTGATGCCGATACAACCCCAAATAATATTCAAAATGTTAATTATTATGTGTTGGATACAGGTCCAAATGCAGCGCCAAATCGCGTTTTTGTGGCCAACTTTAACGAATTGCCTCAATTTTCTTGTAATGCTACGGCTGGATTGCAGACCAGTCAAATCATTATATACGAAACAACCAACATTATCGATGTACTCATTAGCAAACGAACTCCTTGCTTGAATTGGAATTCTGGAAGTGGATTGGTTGGTATTCAAAATGCAACCGGTACCTTAACTCGAGTTCCACCACTTCGAAACACAGGAACTTGGAGTGCTACCAATGAGGCATGGCGATTTACGCCAAATGGTGCAGTAACTGTCCCATCATCTGTTCAATGGTTTCAAGCTGATGGAGTTACTCCAGCTGCTGCAGCAAACGTAAATCCGATTACTGTTTGTCCAACAGGCCCTGAAACCTATATAGCTAAAGTAACTTATACGATTTGCAATGGACAACCAACTGTGGTTCAAAAGGCGGTTAATATTGATGTAACCCAATTGCCAGTTAACAATCCTGTTGATTTGGTTGTTTGTAGCTCAACACCATTGCCGTGTGTTGATTTAGATCAAACCTTGTTTATGCAAACGGGACTTGCTAATCCAGCTTGGTATGACATTACTTTTTACGACGATTTAACTGCTGCACAAAATGCCGCTGGCCCTCCAAATTTATTGTTAGGAACAAACCTTACCAATTACTGTTTAACGTCTAATCCGCAAACATTCTATGCGCGCATTGAAGATTTGGCGGTAACTGGTTGTGTGCAAATTAGACCTTTTACGGTTTCTGTTTCATCGTCTCCGTCGGGTACTTTTACGTATGACAATAGTCCGTATTGCAGCTCAATTACTTTAGCACAAGCCAATAATCCGGTAGGATTGTCTCCTGGCGGCACATTTTCAGCTGTGCCAAATGGAACAACACCTGCCACAAATGTATTGTCTATTGATCCAACAACGGGAGCGATAACACCTTCCCTAAGTAATGTAGGAACCTATACCGTCAATTACAATCTTGCAGCTTCAACCTCATGTCCTGCTTATGCAACTTCAACCACTGTAGAGATTATTGCATGTAGTTGTACGGTAACAGCAAATTCAACTTCAGAAACGGCTTGTCTTGGATTTGCAATTACGCCGATGAACTTTACCGTAAGTGGAGGGGGAGATAGCGGTGCCATAACTGCAGGTACATTACCAGTTGGAATTACAGCCAATTTTGCTGGAGGCGTGTTAACAATTTCTGGCTCATCGACTGCACAAGGTACTTATCAGTTTACAGTTTCAATCACTTCGGGAACTGATGTGTGTACAATAAATGCACAAATCGTTATAAATGGAAATCCTACACAAGTTTTGTCTTCTGCACTAGGAACTGATAACCAATCGGTTTGTCCTTCGGCTGCAATTACTCCTATTTCATATACCATTTCTGGAGGGGGAACAGGAGCTTTTTCGGCTAACTTACCTACCGGAATTTCAGGAACTTACAACGCAGGAGTGTATACCATTACGGGTTCAGGAGCCACTCCAGGTACGTACAATTATACCGTAACCACAACGGGTGGTTGTGCACCAATAACAAATAACGGTACAATTGTAATTTTAAATAACCACTCTATTGCTTTAAACTCGGTTGCATCTACTGAATCTCAAACAGTTTGCGTAAATACCGCTATTACGCCAATTACTTATACTTTAAGTGGAGGTGCAACGGGTGCCACAGTAACCGGATTACCATCAGGAGTTACATCTTCAGTTACAGGAACTACCTTAACCATTTCGGGAACACCAAACACAACAGTAGGTTCACCATTCACGTATTCAATTTCAACCACGGGTAATACGTGTGCCGTTGCTACAGATGGCGGAACAATCACGGTTAATCCGGCACATGCAATTGGCTTAAGTTCTGTAGCGGCAACCGAAAACCAATCGGTTTGTGTAAACAATGCCATTACACCCATTACATATACCCTTAGTGGTGGTGCAACAGGAGCAAACGTGACGGGCTTGCCTACAGGTGTAGGTGCAACAATTGTTGGAACTACCTTAACCATTTCGGGAACACCTTCTATTACAACTGGCTCTCCATTTGGATACAGCATTATCACCACAGGAAACACATGTGCTACAGCTACTGACTCTGGGTCAATTACAGTTACTACAGATCATACGATTACGTTGAGTTCTGCTGTTTCAACAGAAACCCAGTCAGTTTGTATCAATACAGCTATCACTGCCATTACGTATACACTTGCATCAGGAGCTACCGGTGCAAACGTAACTGGTTTACCAACTGGAGTAAATGCTTCGGTTTCAGGAACTACCTTAACGATTTCGGGTTCTCCTTCAGTAACTGGTACTTTTACGTATGCCGTTACAACAACCGGTAATGCTTGTGCAGTTGCTACTGAAGGTGGTTCTATCACCATAAGCAATGGCCATACATTAACGCCAAGTTCTGCACCCAATACATTTGGTCAAGCGGTTTGTATCAATACAGCTATTGCTAATGTAACCTATGCTTTAGGCGGAGGTGCAACAGGTGCAAATGTTACTGGCTTGCCAGCAGGAGTTTCGGCTTCCGTTTCTGGTTCTACTTTGACTATTTCGGGATCGCCAACTACAATTACGGGATCACCATTTACTTATAGTATTACGACAACTGGTAATAGTTGTGCGGTTGCTTTGGGTGGTGATTCGATTATTGTGAATCCATTACACAGCATGGTTTTGAGTTCAGCCAGTCCTACCGAAACCCAAACCTTGTGTGTGAACACAGCGATTGCACCAATCACTTATACCTTAGGAGGCGGAGCAACGGGTGCGAATGTAACAGGCTTGCCAGCAGGTGTATCGGCTGTAGTTGCAGGAACTACGTTGACTATCTCCGGAACACCATCAACCACTACTGGATCTCCGTTTGCTTATGCTATCACCACCACAGGAAATACCTGTGCTGTAGCGACCGAATCAGGTAGCATAACGGTAGAGCCAATCCACACTTTAACCTTGTCATCGGCAGCAGGATCTGATAACCAAACACTTTGTATCAACACGGCTATCACGCCATTAACCTATACATTGGGTGGTGGTGCAACGGGTGCAAATGTTACAGGCTTGCCAACAGGACTCACCGCAGCAGTTGCAGGAACAACCTTAACCATCTCGGGTAGTCCAAGTACATTAGTTGGATCTCCTTTTACCATTACCATTTCTACTACAGGAAATACGTGTACAATTGCAAATGCATCAGCAAGTTTCACAATCAACCCAGTTCACACGATTGCTTTAACCTCAGTAGCATCAACTGAAACCCAAATCTTGTGTGTGAACACAGCGATTGCCCCAATCACTTATACCTTAGGAGGCGGAGCAACGGGTGCGAATGTAACGGGCTTGCCAGCAGGTGTATCGGCTGTAGTTGCAGGAACTACGTTGACTATCTCCGGAACACCATCAACCACTACAGGATCTCCGTTTGCTTATGCTATCACCACCACTGGAAATACCTGTGCTGTAGCGACCGATTCAGGTAGCATAACGGTAGAGCCAATTCATACTTTAACTTTAACAACGGCTCCTGCGTCGGCATTCCAAACCATTTGTTTAACCGATGCCATCTCCCCAATTACGTACACCATTGGAGGAGGAGCTACAGCAGCTACTGTAACCGGTTTGCCAACTGGTGTAACAGCTTCGCTTGTTGGATCAACAATTACAATTTCGGGAACACCAGCCTCAACCTCTGGATCTCCATTTAATTTTACTTTGGTTACTACT
>JBJOOG010000110.1:0-3202 GCA_046051465.1 Bacteroidota bacterium
TTCTTGGCTTGTGAGCGTGTATGCTCAAAAATAGATGAGGCTGTTTTATTGATATAAACTATTCGGCCACTTTGATCAGCAATGTGAACTCCCTCTGTGGTTGAATCTAAAAATGACTCAAATAATCGCAAACGGTTTTTTACGATATCAAATTTGGTCTCATTTGCAATTGCATTTTTTTCAGCACAATTGACATCAATAAAATAAACAATGCCTGTATTTGATGTTCCTGTTAGTGTTTCATACTGAACTTTTCCGGGAATTTCTGCGCCTGAAACTGAACTAATTTGGGTTTTAACTTCAATGCCTTTGTTTTTTGTTAGTTCAAAAAAATGAGGCAATACAACCGTAACGGGTTTGTAGATAATATCCGCAAGCTCGTATCCCAATAACTGCAAAAGCTTACTGTTTATTTCAGTAATCTTTCCTTCCTCATTTACAATCAAAAAGGGTAATGGAATAGTTTTGAGTAAAACACCTGGCGCACTTGAAAGTAGCATAGTTTCGATTTTTGCGATTTAAAGATAGTATTTCAAATCTGTTTATCGAAAAAAAATAAAAAAAAGCAGACCTGTAAGCCGGATTCTGTTCTTTTAAACCTGCAACGCAAATTTAAAATACCTTATCATTTATCTAGTCCCGCCATTACTAACGGGATCCATCTTCCTACCCTTCGGCGTCGGGCGAGTAACCCTTATCTCGCAAAACGAGAGCCGATATACTTGGAATTTCACCGCATAGAGTTTACCTGGTTTCACTACAGCCTTACCTGTACATACTTTCTGTTGCACTTGTCCTTGCAAGAGCCAAATTGCTTTAACTCCTGCCGACGGGTGTTACCCGCTATGCTACTCTTTGGTGTCCGGACTTTCCTCCCCGATACTTCGGGACGATAAGGCGGTCTGCTTTGCAAAGTAAGGGTATTTCTACTTAGTTTATAAAAAATTAAAATCTAAAATTTAAAATTTATAAATATTCAAACTATATTTGTTCACCAAGCAAAATTTCATGGAACAATTTGTTGTATCAGCCCGTAAATACCGCCCACAGACCTTTGCCGATGTAGTGGGACAACAGGCCATTACCAACACTTTACTCAATGCCATTGAAACCAATCACTTGGCCTCTGCTCTGCTTTTTACCGGACCTCGAGGTGTAGGAAAAACAACCTGCGCACGTATTTTGGCCCGTAAAATCAACCAACCGGGCTACGATGATCCCAATGAGGATTTTACCTTTAATGTGTTTGAATTGGATGCCGCTTCCAACAATTCGGTAGACGACATCAGAAACCTGATCGATCAGGTGCGCATTCCGCCCCAAACCGGACAATACAAAGTATATATTATAGACGAGGTGCACATGCTTTCGGCTTCGGCATTCAATGCTTTTTTGAAAACCTTAGAAGAACCGCCCAAGCACGCCATATTTATATTGGCCACAACCGAAAAACACAAAATTATCCCAACCATATTATCGCGTTGTCAAATTTTTGACTTTAAACGCATTACGGTAAAAGACGCCAAAGCACATTTGGCCGAAGTGGCCCAAAGCCAAGGGGTAGTTTTTGAAGACGATGCTTTACACATCATTGCACAAAAAGCCGATGGTGCCATGCGTGACGCACTATCGATATTTGATCGGGTTGTTTCCTACTGTGGCAACAATCTAACCCGACAAGCCGTAACCGAAAATTTGAATGTACTTGACTATGAAACCTACATTCAAATTACCGATTTACTGATGGCAAATAAAATTCCTGAAGTGCTAATGGCCTATAATGACATTTTATCCAAGGGATTTGATGGCCATCATTTTATTGCAGGTTTGGCTTCGCATTTTAGAGATATTTTGGTTTGTCAAGCACCGGCTACTTTGAGTTTGTTGGAAGTAGGAGAACAAGCCCAAAAATTATATGCCAATCAAGCGCAACATACTCCCCATCATTTTTTGCTCAAAGGAATAGAAATCGCCAATGAGTGCGACTTGAAATACAAAGTATCACAAAACCAACGCTTGTTGGTTGAACTTTGCTTGATGCAATTGGCCTCCATCACCTTTGATGGAGAAAAAAAAAAGTTAACGGATTTATAATCCCTGCCCAACATTTTTATGGTAGAGTAATGGAGATGGCAGTTGAAGATCCTGCTATTGTTGAGATTACGCCTGTACCTGAAGCTGAGATTCCGATAGAAGTAGCAAATGAACCTTTGCCTACTCCTGCATCTCCAACCCAAAAAGAAAACACCCCTACTCACGTTTCGCCCGTTTCGGCCTTGTCAATTGCAAGTATTCGCGCCAAAAAAGAAATTCAAGAGCAAAATAACATCAATACAAAAGAAGAAGTTGTTTTGCCTACTGAACCGTTTAACGAAACCGACTTAATGCTGTTTTGGACCAAGTATGCCCAAAAATTAGGAGACAAGGGTTACAAAATCATGGAGTCGTTGTTGCTGATAAACGATCCTATTGTTGAGGGTACACAGGTACGTTTTGAATTGCCAAACGAAGGATCTAAACTCGATTTTGAATCGGAGAAAAATGGCCTATTGAGTTTTTTGAGAAGTCATTTACACAACCATGACATTACCATTGAAGTTATAGTAAATGAAGCGGTTGAGAATAAATTTGCCTTTACTCCACAAGACAAATACAACCGACTAAACGAGCTCAATCCAGCACTTGATTTACTTCGAAAAACCTTTGAATTGGATATTTAATTTTCTAATTTCTTCAAAAAAGAAACCAATCCATTCATGTAAACCAGTTGGTCGTCATACATACTCATATGACTGCCGTTTGGACAAAACAAATAGGTTCCGTTTTGCACTTGCGTAGCCATCCACTGCATGTGTTTGGGATCCATGGTATCGTACTTTGCGCCAATTGTTAAAGTAGGGATAGTCAATTTTGGCAGGTCTTTTTTACGATCCCAGCTCGTTAATTTGCCCGAAACTCCAAACTCACTTGGTCCTTGCATAGTGACATATAAAGACGAATTTAATCGACCAAACGCTCTGTTCATAGGCTCTGGCCAAGAGATTCTACAAATGTGTTGGTTGTAATAATGTGGAGTAAGTAATTCCATATAACGTGGATTTGTAAAATCTTGTTTGGCTTCTAAAGCTCGAATTTCAGCAAGAGCATCGGCAGGAATTTGTTTGGCCAAGACCTCGGCATATTTTCCATAATCGATGCAACT
>JBJOOG010000111.1:0-2524 GCA_046051465.1 Bacteroidota bacterium
CACATACAAAGTCAATGTATGTTATGGAGGCCATTCGATTGATACAGAAATCAAAAACTTGTCTAATCCTCCGGCAGTTTTAATTGGAACTCCAGGGCGAATTGCTGATCATCTTGATCGAGGTACTTTTAAAGTTGACCACATTCAGACATTGATATTAGATGAATTTGACAAATCACTCCAACTGGGTTTTCATGAAGAAATGTCATTTATCATCAATAAATTATCCAAATTAAATAAAAGAATATTAGTTTCGGCAACAGCCGGAATTGAAATTCCTAAATATTCGCGGGTTGTAAATCCAACTGTTTTAGATTTTATTCCTACGGAAGAAGCCAAAGTAAATCTTTTGATGAAATTGCTAGTTTCAAAAGACAAAGATAAGATTGGCAGTTTATTTAATTTGATTTGCTCCTTACAATCGGAATCGGCTTTAATCTTTTGCAATCACAGAGACGCGGCCGAACGCCAGACTGTGAAAAAACTCCACAATCCTTTTTCAAAAATACAAAAATACTTGTAAGAAATACATAGTTTTTTTATCTTTAACCATGCAACACATTCAAGGAATATCCCGTAACCAACTACAAGTAGCCAGTCTTGATGACACCATTAGTCAGGACAACCCAATTAGGTTTATCGATGCTTTTGTAAACAGTATTAATTTAGAGAAAATAGGATTTACGCTGAGAGTTTTAAAAACCGAAGGTCGCCCAAGCTTTGATACCAAAGTCTTTTTAAAAATCTATTTATACGGCTATTTAAACGGCATTCGCTCCTCAAGACGATTAGAAAAAGAGTGCCAACGCAATCTAGAGATGCAGTGGCTTGTAGAAGCCATTTGCCCCAATTATCACAGCATAGCCGACTTTAGAAAAGACAACCCAAAAGCGCTCAAACAACTCTTCAAACTCTTTGTTTCCTTTTTAAAAGATGCCGAATTAGTTTCTGGCGAAACCATTGCTATTGATGGTACTAAATCCAGAGCACACAACGGCAAGAAGTCGAATTTTAACCAAAAGAAAATAGACAAACACCTTGCTTATATCGAAGCCAAAACACAAGAATATTTAACCGCATTAGACCAAAACGACAACCTAGAAAACAGCACCACAATAACCAATATCCAACAAAAAATAGCCCGACTAAAGCAAAACAAAATCAACTACGAACTTCTAGAACAAAAGCTCCAAGCCAGTGGCGAACCACAAATAAGCACTACTGATGCTGATGCAAGAGCGTTACTAGTTCAAGGGCAAGTAGTGGAAGTGTCGTATAACATTCAAGCCGCTGTAGACGACAAGCACAACCTAGTTGTAGCCACACACACCATCAACCGCAATGATAAAAATGCCTTGTCTGCTATTGCTTTAGAAGCCAAAGAGAACTTGGAACTAGAAACCTTTACAGCACTGGTTGACAAAGGCTACCATAACGGACGCGAACTAGATACTTGTAAAAATCATAACATCACCACCATAGTTGCCCATCCTGATCAAGGCAAGAGCAACGAAAACGGCACACAGCCCGAGTATTTAGTATCCAAGTTCATTTACAACAAAGAAGAGAACACCTATACCTGTCCACAAGGGCAAACCTTAACTACTACAGGAAGTTGGCACAAAAAAACCGGTCGCACCGAAGAAAGCGGGTATCAATTCCAAAAATACCGCACACCAGCCTGTAAAACCTGTCCAGTAAAAGACCAATGCACCAGCCGAAAAGGCGGAAGAGAGATTGATAGAAGCCAATATGCCGAAGCAGTAGAAGAAAACCAAAAACGCTACCAAGCCAACCCACAACTTTACCGAAAACGGCAAGAGATAAACGAACACATTTTTGGCACCATCAAGCGAAAATGGGGTTATAACTACACCGATTTAATAGGATTAGAAAAAGTAAACGGCGAACACAGTTTGATTATGCTAGTCTACAACATCAAACGCAGCATCAATATCCTTGGTGTGCCCGATTTGATTGCCAAACTCAAGACTTGGAACTCACCTTACAAGAGAAAAGGTTGGCTTTTGTTAAAAACGACTTACTTAAAGCTGTTTTCAGATCAAATTATTTTTGGAACAAACCAAAACACCTCAAAATTGAACTTAGCTTAAAACCAATATATAGCAGTCTTAGAAAGTGAAACAGTGGAGGAAAGGGGGTTTATTCACAGCCTGACGTTTGGCCGCTTGGCGATGTGGCGGATTAAGTAAGCCTAATCTTTCGGTTTATCACTAATTTCCCAAGTACAAAACCAACTTTAAATTTAGCCAAAACCCGCCATATTGCCAAACGGCGGTTACCAGCAGTATTTATTCTCTTTCCATTGCAAAAGTTGTTTTGGAAATTATTGATTTAAAAATTTTCACATTATTTTTTTCTGCAAAATCTCTTATAATATTCTCATTTTCAGTTTTTATATTTGCACCTAAAATTATTTCACTTATTGCAGAATGTGGAACTTTAAATAAATATACATTGTAAGGATTACATTCTTTAAAAGTTTCTCTTGATTTTAGTCCTG
>JBJOOG010000112.1:0-4043 GCA_046051465.1 Bacteroidota bacterium
TTGATTTATCGATAAAAAACTGTCCACCGCGCGTGTACAATTATGTTTCGGCCAACAACGACACCTACAACGACACCTTTAAAATTGACTATTTGCGCAACATATTTTTGCGTTATACGATCGAAATTTACAACCGTTGGGGTACGAAAGTATGGACTGGATCAGCTGCAACGGCCGATTGGGATGGAACCAGTAATACTAATTTGGTGATTGGATCAAATAACTTGCCTGACGGCACGTATTATTATGTAATCGATTTGCACGACGCCGACAATCCTAAACCGCTCACTGGCTTTGTATATCTCACGCATTAAACGCACAATTGCTTACTTTTAGGCCTCCATTTAGAACGAAAATCCTGTGAAACAAATTAGCTCCAGTCAAAACGCCTACATCAAATCGTTGGTGCAACTCCAAGAGAAAGCCAAACGCCGCAAAGAAACCGGCACTTTTCTTATAGAAGGATTGCGCGAAATTGAATTGGCTTTAGCGGGTGGCTATGTTTTAGTAACGGTTTTGTTTGACCCAAGTATCATTAACCCCGATAAGCTAGAAAAAGTAATTCCCTCAAGTACAGAATGGATTGAAATTTCATCCGAAGTGTATCAAAAACTAGCCTATCGCGACACAACCGAAGGTGTTTTAGCCCTAGCGCAAGCAAAATCCTTGCAGCTTAGCGATTTACAATTGGGGCCAAATCCACTGATTTTGGTGGCCGAATCGCCCGAAAAACCGGGAAATATTGGTGCTATTTTACGCACAGCCGATGCCGCCAAGGTTGATGCCGTTTTAATTGCCAACCCCAAAAATGACGTGTACAACCCCAATACCATTCGTTCAAGCGTGGGAACGGTGTTTACCAACCAAATTGCAACAGGCAGTTCGGACGAAATTATTGCGTATTTAAAAACCAATCAGATTGCCATTTACAGCGCCATTTTGCAAGAAAGCGAGCCATATTATGCACAAGATTTTACTAATGCTACAGCCATTGTTGTGGGTACCGAAGCAACTGGACTCACCCAAACATGGCGAGAGGCCGCTACGCAAAACATTCACATCCCGATGCAAGGTGCCATTGACAGCATGAATGTATCAGTTGCGGCAGCGGTCCTCATTTTTGAAGCCAAACGCCAACGCGGTTTTTAGGTTATTTTTAGCAAACTGCACTTGCACAGCTCGAAGCAATGCCGTAATTTTCAGCGTTGATTTGCACCCCATCTTATGTCAGAACTAGATATCGAGAAAGAAAACAAAGCCATTGCGCAAGAATACAAAGAATTGCTGCGCATCAGTTACCAAAAACTGAGTGCTGACGACAAAAAACTCATCCGAAAAGCATTTGATGTGGCCGTAGAAGCCCACCAAAATCAACGTCGAAAATCAGGAGAAGCCTATATTTTTCATCCCATAGCCGTAGCCAAAATTGTGGCTTCTGAAATTGGATTGGGCGCCACCGGAATTGCAGCCGCCTTGTTGCACGATGTGGTCGAAGATACTACCACTACTTTATCGGATATCGAAACCCTATTCAACCCCAAAGTTGCACAATTGGTTGAAGGATTAACTAAAATTTCACAAGTTCAAAAAGACCTCAACGTATCCATGCAGGCCGAGAACTTTCGGAAAATGTTGCTCACCTTAAACGATGATGTTCGGGTAATCTTAATCAAACTAGCCGATCGCTTGCACAACATGCAAACCATGGAAGCCATGGCCGAGTACAAGCAGGTAAAAATTGCATCCGAAACACTTTACATTTACGCTCCTTTGGCTCACCGCTTGGGTTTGTACAACATCAAAATGAA
The DNA here is from genome assembly GCA_046051465.1 of Bacteroidota bacterium. Lineage (GTDB taxonomy): Bacteria > Bacteroidota > Bacteroidia > Flavobacteriales > Flavobacteriaceae > Flavobacterium. The sequence continues at coordinate 1,809 of JBJOOG010000112.1, forward strand.
GCTCGAAGACTTGGGCCTCAAATACACCGAACCGGCCATTTACAATGAGATTGTCAGTAAAATAAAAGAAACCAAAGAGGAACAAGAATCCTACATTGCCGACATTTCTAAGGTAATTCAGGAAACCTTAGACGCTGAGCACCTTGATTATGTAATCAAAGGCCGACCCAAATCAATCTATTCAATTCGCCGCAAAATGCTCAACCAAAATGTGCGTTTTGAAGAGGTGTACGACAAATTTGCTTTGCGCATTGTTTATAAATCCAAACCCCACGATGAGAAATTTTTGGCTTGGAAAATCTATTCCATTGTCACCGATCATTATCGCCCCAGCCCCAGTCGTTTGCGCGATTGGATATCTTCGCCAAAATCAACAGGATACGAGGCGCTTCACTTAACGGTAATGGGCCCAAAAGGACGCTGGGTTGAAGTACAGATTCGCTCGGAACGCATGGACGAAATTGCCGAAAAAGGCTACGCTGCCCACTACAAATACAAACAAGGCGCCACCGAAGAAAGCGGCTTAGATGTGTGGCTCAATTTACTGAAAGAAGCACTCGAAAACGCCGAAACCAATGCGGTTGATTTTGTCGAGGATTTCAAAATGAACCTCTATGCCAAAGAAATTTTTGTATTTACTCCCAAAGGAGAAATCAAATCCTTGCCCAAAGGTGCCACTTCGCTCGATTTTGCGTTTAGTATTCACTCCGAAATTGGCGTAAAAACCAGAGGAACTCGCGTAAATGGCAAATTGGTTCCCTTGAATTTTGAATTGAAAAGTGGCGATCAAATTGAGGTAATTACCTCGCCAAACCAAAAACCCACGATGCATTGGTTGGATTATGTAACAACTTCGCGCGCCAAAAACAAAATCCGAAATGTCTTAAACGAAGACACCAAAAAGATAGCCGAAGACGGAAAAGAACTCTTGCACCGCAAACTCAAGCATTTAAAAGTGACGCTCAACGAACAGGTAATCAACGAGATGGTGAATTACTTTAGACTAAAAACCAGCTTGGATTTGTTTTACCGCATGGGCATCGGATCTATAGATAACCAACAACTTAAAGACTACGCGGCGCAAAAGAGCAATACCTTGATGAATTTCTTCAAGAACAAAATCAAGCGCTCCTCTCCAAACACTGCCGATGCCGATATTCATAAACCCGAAATCAGCAGTAACTACGATATGCTTGTTTTTGGTGTTGATCAGGACAAACTAGACTATACCCTTTCTACTTGTTGCAGTCCTATACCTGGTGACGAAGTTTTTGGTTTTGTAACCATCAACGAAGGCATCAAAGTTCACAAAAAAGATTGCCCGAACGCCATCAGTTTACAATCCAACTATGCCTACCGCATTATGTTGGCCAAATGGATCGATTCGTCGCAACAAGAATACAAGGCCGTGCTCAACATTACCGGCATGGATACACTTGGTCTCACCAACGAACTCACCAAAGTAATTTCCAACAACATGCACGTGAACATCCAAAGCATTTCCCTGAGCGGCGAAGCGGGTATCTTTAACGGACAAGTGGCTGTAATTGTGCGCAACAACAACATCTTGAAACGACTCATAGAGAACATCAAGAAGATTGATGGGATTGAAAAGGTAACAAGGGTGTATAAGAATTAAGATGGTTGGCTTGCGTCAAGTTTGAGGTTTCAGGTTTCAAGTTTCAAGTTGTGGGAATTATACTAAGAATCAATTAAATATAAAGAACTGTAGCGAAGCGGAAATACAAATTAACCTGAAACGTGAAACCTGACTCGAGGCTTTAGCCGACTGATGAAGCAAAGCGGAATAAACATGAAACAAAAACAAGTACTATACCGAAGCGGAACTATTCATTTCGTGAAACTTGAAACTTGAAACAAAAAAAAGTACTACAGCGAAGCGGAACTATTCATTTCCTGAAACTTGAAACCTGAAACCTGAAACTTGAAACTTGAAACAAAAAATAAGTACTACAGCGAAGCGGAACTATTCATTTCGTGAAACTTGAAACTTGAAACTTGAAACCTGAAACGAAAAATCACCCAATGATTATATTTCCTCAATTTGATAAAAAAAGTATCTTTGCGGCATGACTTTAATAGCGAAAGATAACAGTTCCAATCAAGAGATCGTAAAGAATGTTTTTACGCTCTATCTTGAAAAAAATGGCCACCGAAAAACACCCGAGCGCTTTGCGATTCTGAGTGAAATTTACGACAGCGAGGAGCATTTTG
>JBJOOG010000113.1:0-7866 GCA_046051465.1 Bacteroidota bacterium
ACCCATTGTAGTGCAATTATTCAAGATGCCGCACTCATTTTTACATTAGATTTTAATGCCCTACACCGCACCGGCGAAATGGAACAGGTTTTAAAAACAGCTAAAGCTCCCTTTATTCTGATTGATCACCACGAAAAACCAGATACCTACGCCCAGTTTACTTTCTCGGATACCTCGTATGGCTCAACCTGTGAGATGATTTATGACTTTATTGAAGTATTGGGCGACAAAGCCAAGCTAAATAAAAACATGGCCACTTGCATTTATACCGGAATACTAACAGATTCGGGGTCGTTTCGTTTTCCCAAAACCACCGGTAGAACCCACCGAATTGTGGGCGAACTGATTGATTTGGGCGTAGAAAACAGTAAAATACCTGAGTTGTTGTTTGACAATAGCTCGTTTGATCGCTTGCAGCTCATGGGTCGCGCGTTTCAAAACATGAAGGTTTTTCCGACTCAAAAAGCCACATACACCTATTTAACACAAGCTGATTTAGACGAGTTTAATTACCAAAAAGGCGATACCGAAGGCATCGTAAATTATGGCTTATCGATTCATGGCATTGTATTTACTGCTATTTTTATCGAACACCGTGATGAAAACCTGATTAAAATTTCATTCCGATCGCAGGGCGATTTTAATGTGAATGAATTTGCCCGAACACACTTTAGTGGTGGCGGACACATTAACGCGGCTGGAGGAAAATCGGAAGACAGTCTAGCCCATACACTTCAAAAATTTGAACAACTTCTTGCCCAACTCAATCCCGCTTAATCCCATGCAATTCATCAAATCATTCGCGTTACTAGTTGCTGTACTTTTACTTTCAGCCTGTTCTCAACAAAAAGCACGAAATCCCATCTCACAAAGCTCTGGTAGTTTTATGAAGGAATCGATTGACCGGAACAAAAAACTAGTAGCCGGCGAAGAACAAAAAATTGATGCTCTAATCAAACAAGATACTGCCAACAAGTATATTGCATCCAGCAAGGGCTATTGGTACCGCTACGACCAGAAAAACAGCAGTGATACGCTGCGCCCCAAAAAAGGTGATGTGGCTCATTTTACTTACGAAATCAAAGATCTTGATGGAAATATAGTGTATTCAGAATTGGAATTGCGTCCGCAAACCTATCGGGTTGATAAGGAACAAAAAATGATCATTGGCCTGCGTCACGGTTTGAAATTGATGCGTAAAAATGAGAAAGTTACCTTTTTATTTCCCTCGCATCTGGCCTATGGTTACCATGGCGATAACCGACGTATTCGTCAAAACGTACCCCTTATTTACACAGTGAGTCTAACCGATTTTTCACCCGAAAATTCAATAAAAACTAGCGAACAATAAGCATGAAAAAAGTCTATACGCTTGGATTACTCTCTATTCTTTTGTTGTGGAGCTGCCAGAAAAAAAATACCAACCTGGCTGATGGTTTATATGCCGAAATAGAAACCAACAAAGGCAATATACTTGTGCAACTCGACACTGAACATGCACCCATTACGGTGGCCAATTTTGTGTGTTTGGCCGAGGGTACACATCCTTTTGTAACCAATGAAAAGTTGAAGGGCAAACCCTTTTATGATGGATTAACGTTTCACCGTGTAATTTCCGATTTCATGATTCAAGGTGGCGATCCCAACGGAGATGGATCGGGCGATGCGGGCTATCAGTTTAAAGATGAAATTTCTGAATTAGCCTTTGATAAAGGCGGAATTTTAGCCATGGCCAATTCGGGACCGGCTACCAACAGCTCTCAATTTTTTATTACTCATACAGCAACACCTTGGCTACAAGGCAAGCACACCATTTTTGGGCATGTAATTGACAAAGGCATGGACGTAGTAAATACGATTATACAAGATGATGCCATTACAAAAATTTCAATCATTCGCGTGGGCAGCACAGCTGAAAAATTTGATGCGCCAAAAATATTCTCCGATTATTTTACAGCCGAATTGGATGAACAAAAAAGACTTGCTGCCATGGAAGCCGAAAACAAAAAAATATACGATGCCAAATACAAAATTGTAAAGGAGCAAAAAGTGGCTTATTTGTCTGAATTAAAAAAGAAAGCTTCTGTGAGCCGCTCAGGTTTGGAGTTTTATATTGTAAAAAAAGGAAATGGCAGCAAACCAAAAGCAGGCGATCAAATACAAATTCACTACGCAGGTTTTCTTGAAAATGGAGATTTGTTTGACACCAGTATAGAAGAAGTAGCTCGTACCTTTGGAAAATTTGATCCTCAGCGCGCAGCGGCCAAACAATATACGCCGATTCCATTTGAAGCCGGACGAAAAGACGGCATGATACCCGGATTTATAGAAGGATTAGAAAAAATGAGCTACGGCGACAAAGCCATTTTATTTATTCCTGCCCATTTGGGTTACGGAGCACAAGGAGCTGGAAATGTAATTCCACCCAATGCCAATATAATTTTTGAAGTTGAATTAATTAAATAAAACCCCAAGGGACTAAACCTGAAATCCCTGCCATTGCAAAATAAGTAAGGACTATTAACACCTGTAAAATGAAAACAAAACTCATTGTTTTATTACTCCTCACCGCCAGCTTCGGTTTTGCTCAAAAAGCCAAAAAACCGCTTGCCAAACCTGCGGTTAAAACTGCTGTAAAACCAGTTACCAAATCACAAGACGGGATTTTTGTAGAATTTGAAACCGCCAAAGGAAAAATTGTGGTGCAATTGGAATACCAAAAAGCACCCATTACCGTAGCCAACTTTGTGGCTTTGGTTGAAGGAAATCACCCCAACGTAAGCGACGAAAAACTAAAAGGAAAACCCTTCTACAATGGCTTAAAATTTCACCGCGTAATCAAAGATTTCATGATTCAAGGAGGAGATCCTGCTGGAAACGGTTCTGGTGGTCCAGGCTATAGTTTTAAAGACGAAATCGTTCCAGAATTTAAATTTGATAAAGGTGGAATCTTGGCTATGGCCAATTCAGGTCCTGCAACCAACGGGTCTCAATTTTTCATCACCCACAAAGAAACGCCTTGGCTTACCGGAAAACACACTATTTTTGGGTATGTTACCGTGGGGCAAGATGTAGTAAATGCAATTGTACAAGACGACTTGATGACCAAAGTTTCGATTGTACGCAAAGGTGCAGCTGCAAAAGCATTTAATGCGGTAAAAACATTCTCGGATTACTTTGCAAACAAAGCCGAAGATGACAAAAAAATGGCTGAAGAGCAAGCCGCTGCCAAAGCCAAACAAGCGGAAGAACAAGCCGCTGCTAAAAGACTTTACGATGAAAAAATGGCTCCAGTAAAAGCAAAAAAAGTAGCCTACTTAACTGAAATGCGCGCAGCAGCAACAGCCTCAGCGACTGGTTTAGCTTACAAAACATTAATCCCTGGAACTGGTGTAAAACCAACCGACGGAACTACCGTGTACATTCATTATGCCGGATATCTTGAAGACGGTAGTCTATTTGATAGCAGCATTACAGAAGTTGTTAGAGAATACGAACGCTATGACGAAAATCGCGCCAGCCAAAATGGGTATCAACCTTTCCCATTTCAGTATGGTAAAAAAGACGGATTGATTCCAGGATTCTTAGAAGGTATTGGCAACATGACCTTTAACGAAAAAGCAATTTTCTTTATTCCAGCTAATCTAGGATATGGAGAAAGAGGAGCAGGTGGTGTAATTCCTCCAAATGCCAACATTATTTTTGAGGTGCAACTATTTGAAGCAGCACCAGCTGGAAGTGGCCCAGCCAATCCAGAGAAATAAAACCAATTGATTCCAAAAAAAAGGGATTTTCTAGTTTTAGAAAATCCCTTTTTTTATTTGGCGCCAAACTTCCAATCAAAGGATTCGTCATCTTTGATAATGGCACCCAATTCGAGTCGGATGACTCGGCCAAACTCGGCTTGCAAAATGAGCCAATTCGATTCATTGAAATGGTTTTCGGTGGTATCAAAGGTTTCTACTTCCCAGTTTTTAAATGGCAAAGCGGATTTCACGTCTTGAATGGCTTGACCAATAACTTTGTGCTTAAGCACATCAGCTGCAGGATTGGAGGTGATGATATAGCCCAACCTGAAATTTTCATCGGCGTAAAAAGTAAGTCGAAGTTGTAGGGTGTTGTACACCCAAATGCTATTTTCTTCTTCGTCTAAAAAAACGTTGTCTGCTTTTCCGTATAGCAAAGTTACATCGGCTTGGCTCATGCCAAACAATAACTGATCGATACCGTTTTTCGGATTTACTATCATTCTAATTTAGTATTCAAATGTGCCGTACGGGCTTTGAATGGTTAGTTTTTTGGATGCACTCGCTTCTACTCTACCCACAATTTGTGCCGCTACACCAAACGATTCTGAAATGGCAATGAGTTCGGCTGCAATAGATTCGGGTACATAGAGTTCCAAACGGTGACCACAATTAAACACCTGGAACATCTCTTTCCAGTCGGTATTGGATTGCGATTGAATCAGCTGAAACAATGGCGGAACAGGAAATAAATTGTCTTTGATGATGTGAAGATTATCAATAAAATGCAAAATTTTGGTTTGGGCACCACCGCTGCAGTGCACCATGCCATGTATTTGTTGTGGCGTAAACGCATCTAATATTTTTTTAACAATGGGCGCATACGTACGCGTGGGCGATAAAACCAATTTTCCTGCATTGATAGTCACGTCTTTGATGTGTTCGGTGAGGCCAATTTGTCCCGAATAGACCAAATTGGCTGGCACTGCCGCATCATAACTTTCGGGGTATTTAGAAGCTAAATCGTTACTAAACACGTCGTGTCGGGCCGAGGTTAATCCGTTGCTTCCCATTCCGCCATTGTATTCTTTTTCGTAATGGGCTTGTCCAAACGAAGCCAATCCTACAATTACATCGCCGGCTTGGATGCGCGCGTTGTCAATTACTTTGTCGCGTTTCATGCGCGCGGTAACCGTAGAATCCACAATAATGGTACGCACCAAATCACCCACATCGGCAGTTTCTCCACCTGTACTGTGAATTTGCACACCATAGGATGCTAATTCTTTTATAAGGTCTTCTGTTCCAGCAATTATGGCTGCTATTACTTCGCCCGGAATTACATTTTTGTTGCGTCCGATGGTGGACGAAAGTAATATAGAATCAGTAGCGCCTACACACAACAAATCGTCAATATTCATGATGAGTGCATCCTGCGCAATGCCTTTCCATACCGACAAATCGCCAGTTTCTTTCCAATACATATAGGCCAAAGACGACTTGGTGCCGGCACCATCGGCGTGCATGATAAGGCAGTAGTTGGGATCTTGGGTAAGGTGATCGGGAATTATTTTACAAAAAGCCTTGGGATACAAGCCTTTATCAATCGATTTTATGGCGTTGTGCACCTCTTCTTTCGAAGCCGAAACTCCGCGTTGGGCGTATCTTTTTGAAGCGTCAGAACTCATAGGAAGTCGTGTTGAATGTGGCGCAAAGATAACGAGAAGTTGCCTAAGGTGCAGAGGCTAATGGCTGCTTTTTTGGAAAAAATAATCTCCTATTTGGGTTAATTATCTTTAATCAAAATTTCTACGCGGCGGTTTTCGTTTTCTTGTTGTTCGTTTTGTTCGGGAATGGGATGAATGGGTCGCGTAGTGCCGTATCCGATAAACGAAAGTCGCTTGCGGTTGATGCGTTGGCTCACTAAAAAATTATAGATAGCACGCGCCCGTGAACCCGATAAATTAGCCACGTCGCCATTTATTTGGCAGCAAATATGGCCTTGGATTTCTATTTTTAAATTGGGATTTTCTTGAAGAGCGCAAAGCAAATCATATAAAATGGGTTTGGATTTGGGCAACAAACGAGGTGACATATTAAAGAAGTACAAATTATCGAGTAGAATCATGTCGCCTTTGTTTGCACTTTTTATTTTTTGTTGCAAAGCCGACAGTGTTTCTTTCTTGACTTCGACTGGTTTTTCTCGGTATTCAATTATTACTTTTCGGTTTTCGGATTGTATTTTTGATTGTTCAAAATCTTCCCCAAAACCCCGTACATCATAGCCCGTATTTACTTTAATTTGGTGTTCTTTCAAGAAAGTCACCACGGCATTCACTCGTTTAACTGACAGCGAATCATTGTAGGAATTACTGCCTTTCCAATCGCAAAACCCATAGACTTTGGTCACTTCTACTTGGGGTGAAACAACTGTCCAATTGTTTAACTTTTTGATTGCTATTTCATTGAGCTCATAGCGGTCAAAATCAAAAAAAACGGTGAGTTTATCCTGTGCAAAACCTAAATGCGAAAAGTGCAATAGGACAAGAAGTAGCAATAGTTTTTTCATGGCTTTCTTTTTAATTCGCAGTAATCACAATTTCTACTCGTCGATTGGCTGCACGTTGGGCTTCATCTTTTTCAGGTATGGGAAAAAGCGGTTGGGAACTGCCAAAGCCTCTGTAGGTTACTCGGCTTTCGTCAATGCCTTTTATCAATAAAAAATTCTTAATCGCTTTGGCGCGTTGGGTTGACAAATCTTGTTTGTCTGAAGGCATGCAACACAAATGACCCTGGATTTCAATTTTCAATTCGGGGTTGCGTTGCATAACCAAAAGCAATTCATATAATTTGGCTTTGGATCGGTTTTCAACCATAAAGGTGTTGATCACAAAGTTTAAATCCTTAAGCAAAATTTTATCACCCAATTTAGCCGCGGTTACGGTTTGCATGAATTCTTGGCTCAATTCAAAGGTAGATTGGCTTCCATCTGGGTTTTCAAAAACCAATTGCGTAGGATAGGGAATTATAGGCTTGGGCTCTACTACTTCGGGAGCTGGCGGAGCTATTCCAAGAAGTTCGTTTTCGCGGGCCAATTCTTTTTGCTGCAAATAGTACAAAGTTACCCGACGGTTTTCGGCTTTGTTGGTACTCATATTATGCAATTCGCCAAAGCTTCTGGAAGTAAAATCATCCCGAAATTGCACTTGATTTTGCAGGAATTGATAAATGGTTTTTACTCGGTTTTTGGCCAAAGTATCGTTCATGGCACTGCTGCCGTCTTCGTCACAAAATCCATGGGCACCCAGCACTTTACTACCCACATTGGCTTTTGCCCAATCGGTTAATCGAGCGGATTCTTTGGGTGTTAAGGTAAATTTATTGGAATCAAAATAGACAGAAAACTGGTCTTGTGCCTCGACCGACATTGGCAACATACCAAAGAGCACAAAAAAAATTCCCAGTTTCATAGGCCGCAAAGATAAAGTAGGGAAAGTTACATTTTTTTTTGAATAAAAAAACACCTGTTGCTTGGGAGTGCAACAGGTGTTAAACCCAATCGGGTTGAAACGTATTATTTTGTAAACAACAATTCTCTGTATTTGGTTAAGGTCCAAATTTCGTCGTCTACAATTAATTCTAATTTATCGCAGTGTTCACGAATCACATCAAAATACGGTTTTACTTTATCGCAGTACATTTCGGCCATTTTTTGAGCATCAGTCAAGGCATTGGCTTTTTTGCGTGCTTGGGTCATCTCTTCTACTTTTGAATTGATGCCTTCAATGTGTGCCGAAATTTCTTTGATGATGGTGATTTGCTCCTTGGCGATTTTTTCGAAATCTTTTCCGAAAATTTCTTTCAAGCCTTTCACGTTTTCAATCAAAGTATTTTGGTAACGAATAGCCGTTGGAATCACGTGATTTCTTGCAATATCGCCCAATACACGTCCTTCAATTTGGATTTTTTTGGTGTATTCTTCCAATTCTATTTCGTAACGCGCTTCTACCTCAACGTGGTTCATTACGTTCATTTCTTGAAACAACGACAAGGCGGCTTTTGACACTTTGGCTTTCAAGGCTTCAGGCGTAGTTTTAAAATTACTCAAGCCACGTTTTTT
>JBJOOG010000114.1:0-3518 GCA_046051465.1 Bacteroidota bacterium
CAGTAATTGTGAGCAAAGACGAAGAATATACCAATGTAAAATTGGACAAAATACCCAGTTTAAATCCGGCCTTTACCAAAGAGGGAACGGTAACTGCAGCCAATGCCTCTACCATTAATGATGGAGCCGGTGCCGTAATTTTAATGAGAGAAGAAAAAGCGCTCGAATTGAAACTAACTCCCCTAGCCTACATCAAGAGTTATGCCGATGCCGCACAAGAACCAAAATGGTTTACAACGGCTCCTGCAAAAGCACTTCCAAAAGCCTTGGCCAAAGTTGGACTAAGCGTTTCGGATGTTGACTTTTTTGAATTCAACGAAGCATTCTCGGTGGTTGGTTTGGCCAATGCTCAGATTTTAGGATTAGACAACAACAAAGTAAATGTAAATGGTGGCGCGGTTTCCTTAGGACATCCATTGGGTTGTTCGGGTGTGCGCATCATTATTACCTTAATCAATGTTTTGAAACAAAACAACGCCAAATTGGGTGCTGCAGCTATTTGTAATGGCGGCGGCGGAGCTTCTGCTATTGTATTAGAACGCGCCTAATCAAACAAATACAGCATGTTTGGAATTTGCAATTTAGCGGTTATTCCCCTTCGATTAGAACCATCTGACCGAAGTGAAATTGTGTCTCAAATTCTCTTTGGAGAGCATTTTGAAATTCTTGAAACACAAAAACAATGGCGCAAAATTAAATTGCATTTCGACCAGTATGAAGGCTGGATCGACGAAAAACAATTTCAAACCATTTCAGCTTCCGAATTCAAAACCCTTTCCGATTTACCAATTGTTTTAAATGGGGATTTGGTTGAATATATTTCCTACGGAAACAATCAGTTGTTGCCTATTACCTTGGGCGCATCCGTATCTTTTTTGTCACAGGCTAGCATTAATCTGCAACAGATGAGTTTTGACGGATTAAAACAGGAGGGCATTCAAGCCAAGTCTAACCTAATTGAAACCGCTTTTATGTATGTAAACGCGCCCTATTTATGGGGTGGAAAAACACCATTTGGTATTGATTGTTCGGGGTTTACACAGATGGTATACAAATTAAACGGCTATAGATTATTGCGCGATGCATCTCAGCAAGCCACACAAGGTGTACCCTTGAGCTTTATTGAAGAAAGTGAAGCAGGTGATTTGGCTTTTTTTGACAATGAAGAGGGAAAAATTATTCATGTGGGCATCATCATGGACGACAATTACATCATCCATGCCAGTGGAAAAGTACGCATAGATCGATTGGATCACCTGGGTATTTACAATGCCGAATTGAACAAACACACGCACAAATTGCGCGTAATCAAGAAAATAATTTAACAGTTGTTAACGAAAGTCAACCGTATTCGTTTTAAATATAGTAGTATTTTAGCCTAAATTTTTCAACAAATAATATGAAATCAAAATTTATAGCCTTGTTTTTACTCTCTTTTTTGCATAATTCGTATGCACAAACTGAAGCGGATAAAGTAAAAATAATTGCAGAAACCAATGTAGCTGAACTAAATCGTTTGGCACCTATTTATGATTCAATTTACAAAACCAACAAGCTAAAAGCGATGGAATTGGCCGCTGTAAAAGGCTGGGAAGAATTTATAGTTAAACCCAATGGCGGCAAAGCTGAATTGGTAAGCGTTGATGAATTTGACAATCCAATCTATTATACCACCTTTAATGCAGGTGCAGCAATTACCACCCGAGCAAATCGTTTAAATACAGGTGGAAGTTTAGGACTCCAATTGGACGGTCAGAACATGACAGTTGGTGTATGGGACGGTGGAAGAGTACGCAGTACGCATCAATTAATAGCTGGAAGAGTAACACAAGTAGACAATCCAACCTCAGTATCTGACCATGCCACACACGTATCTGGTACTGTTATGGGAGGAACTGCCAGTGCAACTGCCAAAGGCATGGCCTCACAAGCCAATTTAAGAGCGTATGATTGGACTACCGATACCTTTGAAGTTACCCAAGCAGCCGCAAATGGTCTATTGGTTTCTAATCATTCGTATGGAAGCGACCCGGCAACTCTGCCAGTTTATAAATGGGGAAAATACGATGCCGATGCCAAAACCTTTGACAATATCATGTTTAATGCTCCCTATTATTTGTTTGTGAATTCTGCCGGTAATTCAAGAAATGCGGGTTATAATACAACAAAAAATGGATATGATTTGTTGTCAGGCAAAAGTACTTCCAAAAACGGCTTAATTGTAGCTGCAGTGAATCAAGTAACCAATTATACCTCACCAAGTAGTGTAACAATGTCCAACTTTAGTAGTTGGGGTCCAACCGATGATGGACGCATTAAACCAGATATTTGCGGTAAGGGTGTAAATGTTCGTTCATGTACTGCAAGTTCGGATACTTCCTACTCCTCATACAGCGGGACATCCATGTCCTCGCCCAATGTAGCTGGTACTTTATTGTTGATTCAGCAACACTTCAAAAATGTAAAAGGTGGATTTATGCGTTCGGCTACTTTGCGAGGATTGGCTATCCATACAGCCGACGAAGCTGGTGGATCAACCGGTCCTGACTATCGTTTTGGTTGGGGATTATTGAATGCTGAACGAGCTGCAGTACACATTACAAATGATGGTGTTGACACTATGATTAAAGAAAATACCTTAAATCAAGGAAACTCCTACACCTTTAACTTTGAGCCCAATGACGACACCAAAGCAATTATAGGAACGGTTTGTTGGACTGATCCTACAGGAACAATTGTAAATAATTCAATAACTGATTTTTTTGCTCCTGCATTGGTAAATGATTTGGATTTTAGAATATCAAAAGGAAATACTGTTAATTTCCCATGGAGGTTGAACCCCGCAACTGTAACAGCTGCTGCTACAAAAGCAGATAATTTTGTAGATAACGTAGAAAAAATAGATGTTGCAGCCGGGGCTGGAACCTATACTGTGACGCTAAATCACAAAGGCAATCTAATGAATGCCTTGCAAAAATATTCATTACTACTCAGCAACATCAAAGGCAAATCTATTTTACTGTCGTCAAACGAAAAGATGATCAACCAAGTTTGTCAAGGAACTGCTTCTACTTCATTTCAATTTCAATTGGAAGCCATACCAACATTTAACGCAATTGCCGAATTCAGTGTTGAAGGCGTACCTGCAGGTGTTGTCGCTAGTTTTGCATCAAACAATTTGAATGCATCAAGCAGCAATGTGCTCACGCTTACAAACCTTGAGAACGTTCCTGCTGGAACCTATAATTTGGTTGTAGCTGCTACAAGCGGTTCTACAGTAACCAACTTATTTTATACCCTTATCATTCAAAGTCCACAACTTATAGGCCCATCATTATCCACGCCTGTAGACAACGCAGTAATTGCCACCAACACTACCACGCTAACATGGGAAAACATGGGAGATAATATTACGAGTTATGCTGTCGAAATTTCAACTGATCCTACTTTTTCAGCTGCCATTCAAACGTATACTTCACTAACCACACAAGTGGCTTTAAACAACTTATTGTTTGGAA